>NZ_JBBEWR010000004.1:0-245641 GCF_037646345.1 Ascidiimonas aurantiaca
ACCTGCGCCGGCCGGGCTACAGAACACCTCTGCGGTGATGGCAGCCTGTAACGTCAATGGCGGATAAATATCTAAAGAAACCAGATTACCACAGCCATTGGCATCAATTACTTCTATGGTATGTGTTCCGGAAGATAAATTTGTAATGGTAAAGGTAGCCGCATTATTGGTTTGAGGGGCTCCTCCGTCAACACGGTATGTGTAAGGAGCTATTCCGTTTACGGTACGGTTTACTTCAATGGTAAAGGCACCTTCGGCAGCCGTACATTGATCAATAACCGTAGCAGTAATAACGGGCTCAGGATCGAGGTTAACGGTTACAGGAGTCTGCTGTACACAGTTGTTGGCATCTCTGGCATAAACTATATAACTATCTGCTTCTACATTGGCAACATTTGTAGTGTTCCAACCCGGATCGGTAGCTAAAGGAGCCGGATCTGAAGCCAGAAGGAACTGATACTCATACGGAGCGGTTCCAAATTGAGCCGATGCCGTAATAACGCCTGCGTTGGGGTTACAATTATCATTAGTAGCAGTAGCATTTACTACCAGAAGGTTTGGTGATTCTGAGATCACAAAAGGATCAGAAGCAATAACACAACCATTATTGGCCCCTCCTACCTCTGTAAAGAGAATGTAATATTCACCGGGAGACAGACTACCAAAATTATTTACCGTTTCAAGTCCGCCGGATAAAGGCGAAATAGAACCGTTTTGTCCTGCTACTACTGTATTGGTCAGGAAGGTATATATCTGATAATCTATAGAAGTAGCTCCTCCGTCATAATTATCAACCGTGAAGGTCACACTTCCGTCAGCAGCACCGTTACAGCTTACATCGGTAGGAGCTACGGTACTTACCAATTGTGATTGTGCGGCAACCGGAACGGTAGCTTCCTGTATGTATTCACAGTTGGTATCATCGTCGCGAACAATAAAGGTATAAGTAACTCCGGGCGTAAGTCCGGTAAAGGTAAATGTATTGGGTACTGTAGCCGGAGCGGTAATGCTGGATGCGGGGAACCATGCCGGACTTGTTATACTAAAAGGCGGTGCCGGGAAAATGGCAAAATAGAAATTACCGGTACCCAAAATACCATTATTGGCCTGGGCTACTACAGTCATTTCTCCACTCCCCAGGGTACAACCTGCGGCACCGGAGGTAGTGAGTAATACATCAGGACCGGTAGCTACCGTAGCAGGATACGTGGTCTGACACCCGTTACCGTCGTCAATAACCACAGTATAATCTCCAAAATCTACTCCGGCAAATGTTAAGCTGGTAGCAGCAGTGGGCCCGGTGGGGTTCGCGGTAGAGGTGGTTGCCAGGGCTCCGGTATTGTCCAGAAGCGTATAGGTATAATTAGGGGTACTGGGCGTTGTGATCACAATATCCACAGAACCTAACTGATTCCCTAATACGGGGTCACACGATAACGGATTCCCGACTACATTGGCCACCAGGCCATCGGGCTGGGAAATGGTTACCGGGAACGGAGCAGAAATACATCCTTTGTTATCAGTTACGCGTACTTCATAATTACCTGCAGGCAGGCCGGTAGTTTGTGTACCGTAATTAAAAGCCGTAGAAACATTCAGTACTTCTATGGTATAAGGGGGTACACCAATAGCGGTGTTTATAGTTACATCCAGAGCTCCGGTAAGGTCACCGTTACAAAGTATATTGGTGGGAACCACATTACTTATTACCGGGATATCTGCCGGAGTTACCGTAATAGGGTTTGTGATGGCCTGGCATCCTTGCGAATCAGTAACTCTAAAGGTATAGTTACCTGCGTTATTGGTGGCGAAGGTAGCCGAAGGGATCGATGTATAGGCCCCTGCGTTAAAGGATACTTCGTATGAATAGACGGGGTATCCGTTAGCGGCGTTTATATTGATCACCGCATCAGGCGATGCGGAACAATCCAGGTCTTTAGTGAGTACAGCCGAAGCCGTAAGTGCCGGGTTGATAGTAACCGGTGCCGAAGTACCAGTACATCCGTAGGCATCGCGTACTTCTACCGTATAGGTACCTGGGGCGAGTCCTGCAAAAGTATTAGCGCTTTGGAAGGCTCCCCCGTTAAGGCTAAACTCATAGGGTGCGATCCCACCTGCGGGTGTTGCGGTAATAGTAATACCCGTAGCGGCATCAAAGCAGAACGTATCTGGTGCGATAGTTACTGTAGGGTTTACCGGCGGATCAATGGTAAGGGGTTGTGTGATGACACAACCTCTAACGTCTCTTACAGAGATATCATAAGTACCTGCGTTAAGAGCCGGGAAGGTATTGTTAGTTTGGAAAGGTACATCAATACCTGCGGTGGCTGTATTATCGAGTTGGTACTCATAGGTACCCCATCCTCCTGTGGCATTTACGGTAAGCAGGGCATCGTCAATACATGTCAGCGGACTCAGGTTTGTGGTAAAGGCCAGAGCAGCAGGGGGCCCTGCTACGGTTACGGCTGCTGCGGTATCGTTACAGAAGGGATACGAGAGATCGGTTACCGTTACAGTATAGTCATCAGGGGCGAGTCCTGTAATCGTTTCCGTAGTATTAGAAGACGTACCGGAAGCTACAATAGTACTGGCGGCATTGCGCACTTCAAAGTCATAGGACCCCGTAAAGTTTGCCACCGTAAACCGAATGCTGCCGTCATTGGCCCCGTCACATACTTCGTCACTGAGCAGTTGCGCATTCACCGTAATAGGCGTAATGTTGTTAATAGTATAGCTTTCTTCAATAGTACACCCTTTATCATCCGTAACTCTAAAGGTATAGGTACCGGGCGCGAGAGCAGTAAAAGTGTCTGCATTTCCATTATTCACCGTAATAGGAGCGATGATCTCATAGGTAAATGGCGCATTTCCATCCACTACTGTTACGGTGACATCGGTAGTAAGTGCGGGGCACTGTACCGGTGCAGCAGCAAAGGTGAGGTCGGTAGGAGGATTTAACGGATCGAGAGTTACGGGATTGGTAACGAAAATACATCCGTTGGGTATATCTCTTACCGTAATAGTATAGGTACCATCAGTAAGGTTTGAGAACAGTGGGGATGGCTGGAAGTTCACCCCATCGATACTGTATTCAAACGTACCTGTACCTCCTGAGGCAGTACCTCCTGCTATGGTGATGGCCCCGTTTACCAGACAGGTATAAGGAGTATCGATCACAGCAGTAGCAGTGATAGGGTTTGCGGGGTTGATCGTAACAGAGAAAGTATCTTCACAGAGTTTGCTGTCTCTTACGGTATAGGAATAGGTACCTGGGGCGAGTCCTGCATATACAGTTTGTGCCGAGAAGGCACTACCGTTAAAGCTAATGAGGTAGGGCGGAGTACCGAAGTTAGTATCTACCGTAATGGTTACTTCCCCATCGCTACCTGCGTCACAGCTTACCGGGTTGGTTACTGTAGCATTGGCCTGAGGGAGTTCTGCTGGAGTTACCGTAATAGGGTTTGTAATGGCCTGGCATCCCTGGGCATCAGTAACTCTAAAGGTATAGTCACCTGGGGTGATGGTAGTAAAGGTAGCCGAAGGGATCGATGTATAGGCCCCTGCGTTAAAGGATACTTCGTATGAATAGGCGGGGTATCCGTTAGCGGCGTTTATATTGATCACCGCATCAGGCGATACAGAACAATCCAGGTCTTTAGTGAGTACAGCCGAAGCCGCAAGTGCCGGGTTGATAGTAACCGGTGCCGAAGTACCAGTACATCCGTAGGCATCGCGTACTTCTACCGTATAGGTACCTGGGGCGAGTCCTGCAAAAGTATTAGCGCTTTGGAAGGCTCCCCCGTTAAGGCTAAACTCATAGGGTGCGATCCCACCTGCGGGTGTTGCGGTAATAGTAATACCCGTAGCGGCATCAAAGCAGAACGTATCTGGTGCGATAGTTACTGTAGGGTTTACCGGCGGATCAATGGTAAGGGGTTGTGTGATGACACAACCTCTAACGTCTCTTACAGAGATATCATAAGTACCTGCGTTAAGAGCCGGGAAGGTATTGTTAGTTTGGAAAGGTACATCAATACCTGCGGTGGCTGTATTATCGAGTTGGTACTCATAGGTACCCCATCCTCCTGTGGCATTTACGGTAAGCAGGGCATCGTCAATACATGTCAGCGGACTCAGGTTTGTGGTAAAGGCCAGAGCAGCAGGGGGCCCTGCTACGGTTACGGCTGCTGCGGTATCGTTACAGAAGGGATACGAGAGATCGGTTACCGTTACAGTATAGTCATCAGGGGCGAGTCCTGTAATCGTTTCCGTAGTATTAGAAGACGTACCGGAAGCTACAATAGTACTGGCGGCATTGCGCACTTCAAAGTCATAGGACCCCGTAAAGTTTGCCACCGTAAACCGAATGCTGCCGTCATTGGCCCCGTCACATACTTCGTCACTGAGCAGTTGCGCATTCACCGTAATAGGCGTAATGTTGTTAATAGTATAGCTTTCTTCAATAGTACACCCTTTATCATCCGTAACTCTAAAGGTATAGGTACCGGGCGCGAGAGCAGTAAAAGTGTCTGCATTTCCATTATTCACCGTAATAGGAGCGATGATCTCATAGGTAAATGGCGCATTTCCATCCACTACTGTTACGGTGACATCGGTAGTAAGTGCGGGGCACTGTACCGGTGCAGCAGCAAAGGTGAGGTCGGTAGGAGGATTTAACGGATCGAGAGTTACGGGATTGGTAACGAAAATACATCCGTTGGGTATATCTCTTACCGTAATAGTATAGGTACCATCAGTAAGGTTTGAGAACAGTGGGGATGGCTGGAAGTTCACCCCATCGATACTGTATTCAAACGTACCTGTACCTCCTGAGGCAGTACCTCCTGCTATGGTGATGGCCCCGTTTACCAGACAGGTATAAGGAGTATCGATCACAGCAGTAGCAGTGATAGGGTTTGCGGGGTTGATCGTAACAGAGAAAGTATCTTCACAGAGTTTGCTGTCTCTTACGGTATAGGAATAGGTACCTGGGGCGAGTCCTGCATATACAGTTTGTGCCGAGAAGGCACTACCGTTAAAGCTAATGAGGTAGGGCGGAGTACCGAAGTTAGTATCTACCGTAATGGTTACTTCCCCATCGCTACCTGCGTCACAGCTTACCGGGTTGGTTACTGTAGCATTGGCCTGAGGGAGTTCTGCTGGAGTTACCGTAATAGGGTTTGTAATGGCCTGGCATCCCTGGGCATCAGTAACTCTAAAGGTATAGTCACCTGGGGTGATGGTAGTAAAGGTAGCCGAAGGGATCGATGTATAGGCCCCTGCGTTAAAGGATACTTCGTATGAATAGGCGGGGTATCCGTTAGCGGCGTTTATATTGATCACCGCATCAGGCGATACAGAACAATCCAGGTCTTTAGTGAGTACAGCCGAAGCCGTAAGTGCCGGGTTGATAGTGATAGAAGCTGTGTCGGTACAGTTCTTATTGTCTATAACTTCTACGGTATAGGAACCGGGACTGAGACCGGCAAATACATTACCGGTTTGATAGGCCCCTCCGTTAAGACGATACTGGAACGGTGCGGTACCTCCGGAAGTAACGGTGGCTGTAAGGGTAAGGCCTGCAGAAGCGTCATAGCACACATCATTGGCCGTTAGATCCAGTGCAGGGCTTACAGCGTCTGTAAGTGTAAAGACATCCTGTATCTCACAACCATTGGCATCTCTTACGGTTACAGTATAAGAACCAGATGTTGTAAGTGCTGAAAACGTATTATTAGATTGATAAGGAAAGTCAATACCTGCAGAGGCATCAAGGTCGAGCTGGTATTCATAAGATCCCCATCCGCCAGTGGCGGTAATCAAAACGGAACCGTCATTGGTACAGGTTTTATCAGTTACGGCAATAGAAACGGATAAAGGTGAAGGAGGACCGTTTATGGTAATAGAGGTAATATCTGTACAATTGGTAACTGTATCGGTTACTTCTATGGTATAGGTTCCTACGGAGAGTCCGTTAAGGGGTACATTATTACCGGGAGCAAGAGTACCTGAGAAATTATTCGGGCCGGTAACTACATAATCAAAAGTATTGGGGCTGTTCACAGTAAACAGTAATTCTCCGTCACTATCTCCGTCACACGAAATGTTGCGGATAAGCTGCCCGGTAACATCTATTTCGGTGATGTCTCCAATGGTAAGATTTTCAGTGTAAGAACATCCATTGGTATCGGTTACCCTAAAGGTATAGGTATCTGGTGTAAGTCCGGTAAAATTACCGGTGGTATTGGATGTAATGGCTGCGGTTGGTGCCAGGATCTCATAGGTAAGAGGTGCTACTCCACCGGTAGATACAGCAGTTACATCTACTGCTTTTCCGTTATTACAGGTTACCTGAGGAACGGTAAATGTAAGATCAGTAGGTTCGCTGTTCGCAGGAATATTCAGGGTATTGGTCTGGAAAACACAACCGTTGGCATCGCGTATGAAAATGGTGTACACACCGGGAAGAAGCCCGGAAAAAGAGGTGTTTCCTGAGAAATTAACACCGTTTATACTATACTCATAAGGTACGGTACCCCCACTTACAGAGCCGGGTACAATACTTACAATACCATCTGGCGTATTACAGGTATAAAACTGGTCTATTTGTGCCTGCCCGGTAAGAGGGGAAGCATCATTAATGGTGACGTTAACTGGTAGCGGACAACTGGCAGGACCTTTTTGCTGGTTGATCACTACGATATAATTACCGGCAGCGAGGCCTGTAAACACACCTGTAGTATTACTGGCTAATACATTATTAGACGTGTCAGTAAGGTCGTAACTTAAGGTAAATCCGTGAGATTGGGTAATGTTTATGGTAACTGAACCATCGGTTAAACCGGCACAGCTTACATCGGTAATTACCGGAGTAAATACGACATCAGGTTCCACGTTTATGGTTACGGGATTAGATACAACCGAGCAGTTATTGTTATCAACTACCACAAACTCATAAGTACCTTGGTTGCCTGCAGTAATCACAAATTGATTGCTGGTTTGGAACTGATCAGCCGGAATATCGCCTATTGTGGTATAAAGATCGGTACCGTTATAGCTCCATATAGCATAATTATAAGGAGACTGCCCTCCACTGGCAGTTAATTCAATGAGCCCGTCTTCACAGGAAATATCCTGTATTACACTGGCCTGCAAATCAAGATCTGAAAAGTCTTCAATAGTTATATCACCTGTAAAGGTACATCCGTCATCAGTTCGGGCATTAACCGTATAGGTTCCTGCGGGAAGATTGTTAAAGGTATAGTCGTTATTATTGGAAGGGCCAAAGGTATCTATAGTGGTACCTCCCTGAGAGATTTCATAATAATACTGGGGCTCTACATCGTTGATCTGTACTCGTACTGAACCAAGGTCACCATCGCAAAAAATAGGCCCTGGAATAAGATCTACGGTAAAGTTTCGCTCTCGCACATCTGCCGAAGCGGTGAATACACAAATGTTTCCCGAAACGTTTTTCTGACGAATATATACGGTGTAAAGACCCGCAGTAGTAACGTTAAACACGGGGCTATCCTGAAAAGGACCACTGGGATCAAGACTGTATTCATAATCAGAAGGAACATTGGTCACAGTAATTTGTCCGGGAGTATTACAAACAATGTCCTGAACAAGGGTTCCGGGGGTAAGCAGGTTTTGGCTTACATTAAAATAAAAACGGTTAAAGCAACCATTTTGATAGTTAATTACCAGTCGGTACTGTCCGGCAGCGTTAACGTTAAAGTCGTTACCGTTTTTAAGATCAACCCAGGTACAGGTTTGGTTTTTGTTGGCACAATCATCAATACCTACTGCGGGGCAACTACTTTCATCGAGCCTTTGCCACACAATATTGTCTGAGTCGGTAATTTCGGTATCAATAAAACGGCTGTCAGTACCCCCGCAAAGAAAGATCTTTGGTAATTCATCTCCGTCATTGGGGCAGGTAACTACCTCATCTGCATAAGGTATTACAGGATTGGTAGCCGTAGTACCAAATAAAACTACGTTAATAGTCTCATCAAAACTAAGACATGGTGCGGGAGCGGTTTTGGTAACTATATAGGTACCTGTCTGGTTTACGGTAAGGGTGTTCCCGGGTCCATCCTGAAGGATATTACCGGCACTGTCACGCCAGGTGTAATTTATAAATCCGGAACCGGCCGTAAGCACTACTTCCGAACCACAAAGTACTTCATCACGTTCAAAAGAACAATCGTCTATATCGGTAAGGAAATTGGTAGATCCGGGGATACCGAGATCACAATCATCAAAACCGGCAAAACTGGGGTCATCTGATATCTGATTATCATTGATAATTCCCTGATAGTAGGAGAAAGCCTGATTTTGAATAAGATTGGAACAGGCGTCTCTTAGTTCATTACAACTACTTACGACACGCACTTTCATACGTATTTCGTATTCGGGATCTCCAATTTCTACATAGCCGTCTGGAACGAAAAATTCGAGAGTATTGTTGGCTGCATCAAAAGTGTACGTAACTTGCTCGGTAGCGCTAAGTGGCGGAGGAAGAATAATGTCTCCGGGTTGAAGAGCTCCGTTGGGAGGGAAATTTACGTTTACAGGAAGTACGTCTCTTATGCGGTAATTGGTGGCATCGTCGTTTCCCCGGTTTTGGAACTTAAGCACATATACAATTTCCTGCCCGAGGGTAACTCCTGCCCCGCCAATGTCATTACCGGCAGCATCTTCTACGGTTTTGGCAAGTGCAATTTCGGGTTCTATGATCTCAATGGAAAAAGTGGAAAGAAAGGCTCCATAACCATCTCCATTGGTAATAAGTCGCAAGGTAGCGGCTGTTTCTCCATTACCAATTACTGAATTACCGGGGTTGTTCATATCAAAAATATCGGCATCAAAACCAAGGGTATTGGTACTGGCAATATTTCTGGTGGTTACATTGGCACCGTCTATGGTGATATTGGAATTAAAAAAGTTGGTACCCGGGTTTGCGGCGTTTGAGAGGCGTATGAAACCATCATTATCAGGCCCTCCGCTGGCGGGTTTTCCAAAAGCTTTTATACGAAGTTCATCATTTGAAATACCACGGTCCCCTTCAAGGGCTGCTACTCCCAAACGGGTTCTTACGGGCCCTATGGGTATAGTGGTAAATCCGGCAACATCTATTTCTACACGTGCATCGGGGTCTCCGTTACGATCTCTACCCTGTACCCCGTTATACCCGTCAAAAGTGGTGATGTATCTACCGGGTAATGTAGGGTTCTCATACACTACCACAAGTACCCATCCGGCGGCACTACCTCCCAGCCTTCTTCCTCTGGCGGCACGCATATTAGCTACAAAATACTCTCCGTTAGGATTGGCAAGTGGTGTGATTAAGGAGGTTACATCTGCCACACACACATAAGGTGCATCTTTAAAAGAATTCACCGGATCGGCACTGTTAAAACCGTCAAAACGAACAATATCGGCAGTTACATCGGTATAAGCACCTCCGGGAACTCTGAATTTGACTGTGGTAAAATCGGGACTACGGCCATTTCCGTCTCCAATGTACTGAAGCGCGGAACCAGTTTGACCGGGAGTGCCATCCGGAGCACCTCTGTCAAACGGATATACGGCAGACCAGTATAAAGCGGCATAGGCTATTTTGGTACAACCGTCCAGATTAAGGGTTGAACTACTGGAACTAAATGTTGACGGGTCACCGTCAATGTCAATATATTCTACGTTAAAGCTGTTATTGTTACCGGTACCGTTATAAGGGTTATTGGCTTCTGAGGGATTATTAACGTTGGCACGGTTAATAATACCGTTTGCCAGAAAGGTAACGTCTCCTTTAATATTGGTCTCAAATCTCTTTTCGAAACCAGGAGGTACAGGCGTCTGGGCATTAACAGCACTATAGCCTACTATAAAAAAGCAGGCTAGAATAAATAATTTTTTGGGGCTAAGTAGGTTGGTTTTCATCATAAGACGTAATTAGTGTTAACACGCATTATCCACATCTCATCGAAATAAGAGTCGTTAATGTTGGAATAATATGAAACTAGGGCACTATTCCAGGATTCGTGTTTTTTAAGGTATACGTATCGGTAGTTATTTTCGGGGTTAATAAAATAATCCGCTTGAATTCCTTGATTACGCAGTTTTTGTACAAAACGGGTAGCGTTTGAGGGCACGGCAAAAACATTGGCTATTATGTAATAACCATCATCTAATGAGGCAATGTTTATAATTTTTCCTTTTTTGGCAGTTCTTCGTTTTTTGCGAGTATTTTGCGAGTAAATATTCTTGATCTGTTGTTCTGTTTTATCCTCGATCCCTGTAATAGGAGGGCTTTCCATATCTTGCTGGGCAACATTTTTGTTTTTAACAGGAGTCGAAATGCGTCTGGTATCTGCATCTTTTTGCGGATCTCTACCTGCAACTTCCTGCTCTGCAGTAATGTTTGGAGTTACAACGGGTGAGGATACTCTTTTTATGGCGGGCTCTTCTTCCTGTTGTGGGTCGTTATTAGCTTCGGAAGCTACTACGGGTGAACTGATACGCTCTGTTTCTTGAGGCTCCTGTTGCCGGGTGGCATCTGTAATGCGCTCTGTACTCTTAGGAACAGGAGAAGTAATACGTCTGTTTTGGGGAGTAGCCGGAACGATCTCCGGGGTATCGGTATCATTTTCAGCAAGCATCCCTTTGTCAATTTCAGCCCCATCTTCTACACTCATGATCCAAATGTCGTCCTGATACGCACCATTAAGGTCTGATTTATAAGCGTCGAGTGCTTCCTGCCAGGTATCGTATCGTTGCAGATATACATAATTCAGGTTGTTTTCCGGGTTTTTAAAGAAGGAAGCATCTAAACCTTTGGTTCCCAGTGTTTCTATAAAACGGTTACGGTAATAGTTTCCTTTTTTACTCTGGCTATATACATTGGCTATTATATAATAACCACCTTTTACGCCCTGAACGGCTTTTAGGGTTTGCTGACGAATATTGTTTGCTTTGGCAGCCCTGATAAAGTCTTTTTTCTCTTCTGCATAGGAAGTATTATACACTTTGGCTTTTCGAGATACCGCAGTGCGGTCGGCAATGGCATTTTGGGCCACTTTAGGATCATTTTTCATGGATTTGATAAGGTGGTAAAATCTGCGCTCAATGTCGTTAGTTACCGCTTTTTCCATAGAATCCTGTTTAATAATCAGTTCGGCGAGAATTTTGTTATTCTCTTCCAGGTTTTTGCGAATTCTGGAAAGTTCCTCGTCTTTATCGGCTATGAGTTCGTCTTTTTCTTCCAGTTGTTGTTCCATTTGCGCGAGCTCATCACCTGCTTCTTCTTCCAGCATTACCCGATCTTCGGTGAGATTGGGTTGAAATGAATAGGCAAAAGTGATCTCATGAGTAGGCCCCAGGTTTTCTGTCTGGTCATTGAAACCTTTTTCAATGGTATAACCTAATGATAAACGTCTGGTAAGGTTAAAACCAATTCCGGCAGAGGCGCCGAAAAAGTCGTCATATCCGGCCTGTATCCACCCTAATTTAGGTAAATCGGCAATAAGGCTACCGGAAAGGTTGATTTCACGATCGCCCTGTTTTCTGGCTCTGGTAAGCACTGAGAGTTTTCCGTCTTCAAGTATCCCGGTTTGCTTTTCAAATCTGCGGGTGTACATAAGGTGACCTGAAAAGGTTTTCTCTGAGAAATCGGTAAGTGATTCACTGGTTCTCAGGTTAAAATCTACCAGGTTTTCGGCATAAAAACCAACATCAAAACTACCTAATGAAAGGTTGAAACCGGGTTGGAACGATAAAAGGGAACTATTGTTAAGCTCCAGTAATACGGGGTCTATTTCACCTGATATTACTTCGTCTCCGTCAAGACCGCTGCTAAAGAAAGAAAGATTGAACCCAAAGGTAAGGTTGCTTTTCTCGGCGAGCCTTACTCCATAGGCATAGTTAGCAAGTATCCCAAAGTTACTGATCACTCCCAGTTTTTGCTGATATACCCCGAGACCCAGACCGGTGCGATCCCCGATACGGCCTGAATAACTGGCCAGATAGATCTCCGGAGAATCTTCAAACTGTACCCATTGATTTCTGTGATACAGGTTGATATAGGAGTTATCTTCCCGTACTGTTGAAAATGTTGGGTTAATGAGGAACCTGTTAAACTTTAAAAGGTTCTGTGAAGGCACTTCAAAGGAGATAAACGGGGTTTCTTCCTGACTCTTCACTGCTGTAATTGAAAGAATCATTAAAAGAAATGCTACTATTTTACTTTTCATCCTCTAGCGTATTAAGGTTATCGTTCCTTGTTTTAAAATTTCTCTTCCCCTCACTATCTTGTAATAAAATACAGGTTTGTTAACGGGATATGATAGGTTCGATTCGGGCCAATTGTTTTGATACCCCACAGCACGAAACACATTCTCGCCGTTGGGGCCGTAGATAAATACCTCTACGTCATTTTTAAAGGCATAACTGTTGGGAATAACCCATAAATCGTTAATGCCGTCAGAATTAGGACTTATAATGTTAGGAACTACAAAACTGTCCTGATATACTACGGTAAAACTCTTTACCACCTGACATTCGCCTACATTCGCTCGCAGTATATATTGTCCTTCTTCCATAAGTGTAACCGAGGCGGTATTAGAGATCTGCATGTTCTCCTGGTTAAACCAGGCATAGGTATCTGCACCGGAAGCGGTTACGGTTTTTGAGAAGCCTTCAGCAATTACAATACGCTCGGGAGCATCTACAGTAACTACGGAATCTTCAAAAGGATTAATGACTAATTCATTGGAAAATACGATACACCCTTCTGTCATTACGCCCAGTTTATAAACTCCGGTGAGGTTAGTATTCAGTACAGAACCGGTTTCGGGTAACTGTGCATTGTCCAGGTACCATTTATAGGAGTACCCGGCATCAGTTATACTAGAGGTAATGGTAATAGTGGTAGCCCCGTTACAGGAAACGTTGCCGTTACTTGTAATTATGGGGTTAATATCGGGTTGAAGCTTTACAGGCAGGTCGTTGGAAGTAACTGTAAAAGCATTCAAATTAGCGGTAACACGATACGTACCATTTTCTGATGGATCTGACAATGAAATGGTAGAAGCAGTGGCACCGCTTAGCGGTTGTCCTTCAAACTGCCATTGATAGGTAAAGTTGTTTACCAGTTGGGCAGTCGCGTTTATGGTAGTGCTGCTGGTTATGGCATTAATAGTTTGTATATGTAGTGTAGCATCTGTCTGTGTACATTCACTATAAGGAGCCTGAGCAGCGATAATAATTTCAAAATCTTGCGGAAAAGCTATGGTAATTTCATTAGAAAAGGTTGCTACGGCACACCCTGTTCCCTGGATTACTCTGGCTTTATATACACCGGGAGTGCTTATAGTGAGTGAAGGTGTGGTAGCACCGCTCACGGCTGTATTATCTTTAAACCATTGATAAGAAGGTGATTGTGCATTGGTGGCAACGTTAAGTGAGACCGATTCACCGGGGAGCAGTAAAACATCTGCATCAGAAGCAATGGAAACATTGATGTTAGGGGCAGTAACAGTAACGGGAGCTGAGGTTTCCGAACACCCGCCTGGGTTTTCTATCTCCACGACATACATACCCTGAGGGTCTGTAGTACTCAGTGTAAACTCAGGAAGATAACCTGGTGTATTTTGCAATGTACCATTTTTGAACCAACGATAAATAAGATCGGAATCATCAATATTGGCCTTGAGTACATAAGGAGAACCTGTACATACTTCTACATTGGCAGAGCCCTCTATGGCAATACCCATAAAGTTATCAAGCTCTACGCCTACTTCGTTTGATGAGGTAGAACTGGAACAATAGTCACCATAATCAACTTCTACATAGTAATAGCCGGGTTGGGTTATATCGAGAAAATACTTATTGGCACCGGCAATAGGGGTTATATTTCGGTTTCTGAACCATCGGTACGAAGCTTCCCCGGGAAAGTTTAATACCTGGAGCCTGAAACTGGAACCATCGCAAATGTAAAACTCACCGAACAGCGGATTCCCATTTTCATCACCCAGTAGTAGTGATTCTCTAACAGTTTGATAATAAGCAGGAAAAGAATTGCTTTCAGGACTGGTTCTGGCAGGATTGGTACTTCTAACACGCACTTTATAATTTTCACCTCTTGTATTGGCAGGAAATGAAAAGTTAAATTCAAATTTCAGAGTGGTGTTTTTATTGGAAACCGTAGATAAAACTGTAGGATTGGAAAAGCTGCCATTCCCGTTTGATAATTCCAGAATGAATTCGTTGGTATTATTAACCAGTGGCGGCGACCATTCAAATTCTACTTTATAGGAGTTAAAATTGTCTGATATACAGGGAGCCGTAAAATACGGTACAGGCTTATTCAGTGTTTGCGAGTGTGAGGGGCAAACATGAAGTAAAAACAACGCGCACAACAGCGCAGCAATATGAAAACGTTTAGAACATTTCATATAATAAGTAGGTCAAAAATTTTAGATTTGGGCATCTAAAACAACAAAATTAAAATGATTTGGGTTAAAAAACTAGGCTAACAGCTTAAAACTTCGTTGAATTGTTCACAAATGACGAAAAAACCAAATATTTTTTTTCACAATGGCTTTTTTTTATCAACAACAACTTGCTATAAACTGATAAACAGAGTTTTAACATGTTAATATTTGTTAGTTTCAGTAAATGATTAACGTAGCGAAAGTAATTATATTTTATGGGACAGCAACTTTTTTTCATGTTTATCAACAGTTGTTAATAACAATAATTACCCTAAAAAGCCTTCTGTTAGTTATTTAGCGTGATTTCTTTTTATGTATTTTTGCGCTTCAATTTGCAAAGCTTTATGTCTGAAGAAACAAAATCGCTCAATTTTATAGAACAAATCATAGAGGATGACCTCGAAAAAGGTTTCCCAAAATCAGATCTTCGTTTTCGTTTTCCTCCGGAACCTAACGGATACCTGCATATTGGGCATGCCAGTTCGGTATGCCTCAATTTTGGGTTGGGTTTGCGTTACGATGCGCCTGTAAATCTTCGTTTTGATGATACCAATCCGGCAAAGGAAGAAACCAAATATGTAAATGCCATAAAGAAAGATGTAGAATGGCTGGGTTTTAGCTGGGATGAAGAATGTTATGCTTCTGATTATTTTCAGCAATTGTATGACTGGGCGGTACTTTTAATAAAAAAAGGAAAGGCGTATGTAGATAGTCAGTCGTCAGAAGCTATTGCCAAACAAAAAGGAACCCCCACGCAGGCAGGTACGGCCAGCCCTTATAGAGAAAGGACCATAGAAGAAAACCTCGATCTTTTTGAGAAAATGAAAGAAGGGGTGTTTGAAGCCGGAACTCATGTTTTAAGAGCAAAAATAGACATGGCCTCGCCTAATATGCTTATGCGCGACCCGGTTATGTACCGCATCATGCATAAAACACATCACAGAACGGGTGACGATTGGTGTATCTATCCATTGTATGATTGGGCGCACGGCGAGAGTGATTATATTGAACAGATTAGCCACTCTCTTTGTACATTAGAGTTTCTGCCCCACAGAGAGCTTTACAACTGGTTCCTTGATCAAATCTATGATGAAAGGAAGGAAGTAAGGCCCAAACAAAGGGAATTTGCCCGGCGTAATTTGAGTCACACGGTGGTAAGTAAACGAAAGTTGTTACGCCTGGTAGAAGAAGGAAAGGTTACAGGGTGGGATGACCCGAGAATGCCCACTATTTCGGGATTACGGCGCAGGGGATACACACCGGCAGCTATACGCAACTTTGCTGATATGATAGGGATAGCCAAAAGAGATAATTTAGTAGATGTGAGTGTACTTGAGTTTTGCGCGAGAGAGGACCTTAATAAATTGGCACCAAGAGTAATGGCCGTGTTGAACCCGGTTAAAGTAATTATTACTAATTATCCCGAAGATAAAGAAGAATGGCTAAAGGCAGAGAATAATCCGGAAGCCGAAGTAATGACTTATAGAGAGATCCCGTTTTCAAGAGAGTTGTACATTGAGGAAGAAGACTTTAAAGAGCAGGCAAATCGAAAGTTTTTCCGCCTTAAATTAGGTGGTGAAGTACGGCTCAAAAATGCGTATATTATCAAGGCAGAGTCTGTAGTTAAAGATGAAAACGGTACTATTATAGAAGTACACTGTACGTATGATGAGGATAGTAAAAGCGGAAGCGGTACCGAAGCCAGCATGCGTAAAGTAAAGGGAACCCTGCACTGGGTTTCTGCAAAACACGCAATAAAAGCTGAGGTACGTATATATGACCGTCTCTTTACACATGAGGCCCCCGATGCAGAAAAAGATGTGGACTTTATGGAGCATCTTAATACAGAATCATTGAATAGTATAGTGGGATACGTAGAACCCGGACTAAAAAATGCTAAAACAGAAGACCGTTTTCAGTTCCAAAGACTGGGATATTTTTGTGTGGATAGAGACAGTACTGCCGAAAAACTGGTTTTTAACAAAACAGTGGGCTTAAGAGATACATGGGCAAAACTAAAAGAGAAATAACAGGTCTTGTGTAAGATCAAATATAAAGCCCGGAAATTTCCGGGCTTTGCTTTTCTTATCAAAATACGGTTTTTGATAAGATTTTATTATAATAGACCTTGATTATAGTTACTCATAACGAAAATCGATTTTTGCTATTAAAAATGACTTGATTTAAAGCGATCTAAGAGGCTTTTATTAAAAAAACATAAAACTATATGTTTTTCGCTGCTTTTGTTTGGTAAAAGCCTCTAATTCTCTTTTTAAAGGCAGTGTAGGTAATTTTTCACGAAGATGGTTATGTTAAATACAGTGTGTTTGTAGTATTAAAAACAGATGCTGTTAGCAAGGGGTCTTAAAAAACAAAAAACCCTGCCGTTAAGCAGGGTGTAAGTTTTATTCTTCTTTTTTACGATTTTGCTTTTTCATAGCTTCCCCTATTTGATTACTGGCGGTAAATGAGGCGACCATATTATTGAGCATGTCGCTTCCGGCTTGTGGTGAATTAGGAAGGAGAATTAAATTACTATTGGTTTCTTCCCCAATAGCCTGTAGTGTATCGTAATGCTGGGTAACGACAATAAGAGCAGAAGCTTCCTGCGAATTAATGCCTACTTTATTAAGTACTTCTACAGACTCTTCCAGACCCCGGGCAATTTCACGTCGCTGGTCAGCAATACCCTGTCCTTGTAAGCGCTTACTTTCGGCTTCGGCTTTAGCTTTTTCAACAATGAGTATTCTGGCAGCGTCGCCTTCAAACTGTGCGGCAATTTTTTCACGCTCTGATGCATTTATACGGTTCATAGCATGTTTTACCTGAGCATCAGGATCAATATCGGTTACCAGCGTTTTAATAATATCATACCCGTAATCCAGCATGGCTTCCTGAAGTTCTGCTTTTACGGCAATCGCAATATCATCTTTCTTGACAAATACATCGTCAAGTTTCATTTTAGGGACCTCTGCCCTGACTACGTCAAACACATAACTGGTAATCTGATCATGTGGATATTCCAGTTTATAAAAAGCTTCATATACTTTTTCACGAATTACTTTGTATTGAACAGAAACTTTAAGCTTTACAAAAACATCGTCCAGCGTTTTCGTTTCAACAATTACATCCAACTGTTGTATTTTAAGGCTAAGGCGCCCCGAGATACGATCTACAACGGGAATTTTAAGTTGTAATCCTGAGTTGCGAATACTGTGAAATTTTCCAAAGCGCTCAATTACCACAGCGGTTTGTTGCTTTACAATAAAAAATATTCCATAAAGAAGCACAAGTGAGAGAAGAAATAATATAGGTAAATAAATGATTTCCATGGCTATTAGTTTTAGTTTTAAGGTGGTAATTTACGAAACTCTCAATGTAATAGTATTTAGAAAAACTTAAATTGTTAAATAAAATACATTGTGTTCTCCTATATTAATCAAGTTCTTGTATCGCTTTTTGAATACGTAATACAGCTTCTTCTGTTCCTATGATATCAATTATCTCAAAAACATCTGGACCACTTAAAGCTCCCACGAGGCTTAGGCGCAAAGGCATCATAACCTTACCAAAGCCTATTTCTTTACTTGCGATCCACTTTTTTACCTGAGATGAAACATGAGAGGGACTATGGTCTGTTAAACTTTGAAGAATCTGGATCACTTCTTTCATAAGTGTTGAGCTACCCTCTTTCCAGGCCTTTTTAACAGACGTTTCATCATAAGTATGGGGAGCTTGAAAAAGAAAGTGGCCGGATTCCCATAGGTCTTCAACAAAAGTGGCTCTTTCTTTAAGCAGCCCAACAGCTTTTTTTATCTTATCCGGCGATGAGGTGATACCTTTGCGCGCAAGTATTTCTGAAAACATGGCAGCAAGGCTATCGTTAGATTTTTTAAGAAGGTAGGCGTGATTAAATGATCTTAATTTATCAATATTAAAGCTGGCAGCCGATTTGTTTACCTTTTGTATATCAAAAGCCTTAATAAGCTCATCAATAGAGAAGATCTCCTGGTCGGTTCCCGGATTCCACCCTAAAAGGGCTAAAAAATTGATCAAAGCATCGGCAAAGTAGCCATCTTCCCGAAATCCACGAGAAACGCTTTGTGTTTTTGGGTCTGTCCATTCCAGAGGAAATACCGGATATCCTGATTTATCACCGTCTCTCTTGCTCAATTTGCCTTTACCATTGGGTTTAAGTATAAGCGGCAGGTGGGCAAACTTGGGAGTTGACCAGTTAAAAGCTTTGTAGAGTAAAACATGCAACGGGAGTGAAGGCAACCATTCTTCTCCGCGAATTACATGTGATATTTCCATAAGGTGGTCATCTACTACATTGGCAAGGTGATATGTAGGCATACCATCACTTTTAAAAAGCACTTTGTCATCAAGTGTAGATGTATTGATGTTAATGGTCCCTCTTACGAGATCTTGCATGGGAAGCGTTTCATTTTCAACAATCTTAAACCGAATAACATGAGGCTGTCCTGCTGCTATCCGTTCTTTCACTTCAGTTTCAGATAAGGTTAGTGAATTTTGAAGTTGTAAGCGGGTACTCCAGTTATATATAAAAGTCTCTCCTTTGGCTTCATATTCTTTTCTCAGAACATCCAGTTCTTGAGCTGTGTCAAATGCAATGTAAGCGTGGCCGGAAGTAAGAAGTGTATCTGCATAAGATGCATAAAGCTCTTTACGCTCACTCTGGCGGTAGGGTCCGTATCCTTTTTCTTTGCCAACACCTTCATCATAAGGAATACCACACCATTCCAGAGCCTCTGTTATGTAAGCTTCGGCACCTTCTACATAGCGGTTTTGGTCAGTATCTTCGATACGGAGTATAAAATCGCCGTTATTTTTTTTAGCAAACAGGTAGTTAAACAAAGCGGTTCGTACGCCACCAATATGAAGGGGCCCGGTAGGACTGGGTGCAAAACGCACTCGTATATTTGAATTCATATATTTGTATTTTTGGCTGTAAAAGCCTGAAAACGGAGTGCAAATATACGATCTTTCCTATAGAAAGTATTTCATTTGCCGGGTTTCATCTCAACAGGAATACGCGGATTCATAATACGAAACCACAAAGGTGGAAATAGGGATAATACCATGGAAGTGGGGTACCCAAAAGGCATTTGCGGACTAATGTCATGATAATTGAGTAACTGGTATTTTTTACTGGCTTTGAAATGATGATCGCTGTGCCTGGTAAGCTCATAAAGAACTACGCGGCCCATGATATGATTGGAGTTCCAGGAATGCTTTTCACTTACCCGTTCATACCTCCCGGAGGGTTTTTTTTGACGTAAGAGGCCGTAATGCTCAATATAGTTTATAGTTTCAAGAAGTAGAAAACCTATAACGGCACAGGCTAATGCATAAGATAAACCGATCCAGCCGAAAACAAGGAAAACTATTACAAGATAAACGAATTGAAATAAAGAATACCAAAACATATCGTTTTGTATAGACCAAAAGGGTTTTGAAGCATTTTTCAAAAGCTTTTCTTGTATTTTCCAGGCATTAAAGTACTGCCTTGTGACCGAGGTAAACCAAAATGAATATACTGACTGATTGAATCTTGCTGTGGCAGGATCTTCTTTGGTCGCCGCATGAAGATGATGTCCAAAGTTGTGCTCCATATAAAAATGCATATACAAAGAAGGTAAGAGCAATATTTTGGCAAGAGTTCTTTCAGTAAAGGAATTTCGATGCCCCAGCTCATGAGCAACATTTATACCATTGGAACCCAGTACAATGCCTGTTGAAAAAACAAGACCGGCCGTTTCCAGAGTAGTTAATGTAGAGTGTGTTAGTACGTATAAAGTGTACAAAAGAATACCATACACCATGGGTACATTTAGGTATAACAACCAGTCAAAAAACTTTTTAGATCTTTTGCGTTCATATTCTTCATCACTCAAATTAGCAGCATCCAGCGGTAATACTATTTCTAATACAGGAATGAGCACAAAGGCATATACAGGTGTTAAAAATGTATAAGGGCCCTGCAGAAGTAACCCGCAAATGGCCATGACCGGTATGCTGTAGGCTGATAAATATTTAAGGTCTTTCATAATTCTTTAACATGATCTTATCAAATTTAAGGAATTGATGCAAGAAATAAAATTGTAATTTTATAAGTTAAACTTGAATTAGGTGAGTAATAATGTAGAAATAGTAAAGGGTAAGCTTCAAAAGTTTATAACGAGATATCATCTTAATGAGTTGATACGCGGGAGTATATTTTTCGTAGCTATTGGCTTAATGTATTTGATCGTTATTGCGGTGCTGGAAAACTTTCTTTGGTTTGATACCACGGTTAGAATGTGGTTGTTTTGGATAACGGTAGCGGTGGAGTTTATTTTGTTGTTACGCTTTGTTCTATGGCCCTTGGCATCCATATTTAGACTGCGTAAAGGAATAGATGTTTACAAAGCCGCAAAAATCATCGGAGATCATTTTAAGGAAGTAGATGACAAACTGTTAAACGTTATCCAGTTGCTGGAAGATAAGGAGCGTTCAGAACTTTTGCTGGCCAGTATAGAGCAGAAATCAAAGGGAATTAGTCCCGTATCATTCAGTAAGGCTGTTAATTTCAAAGTAAATGCCAAGTATGCAGTATATGCAGTGATTCCCATACTAGTAATTGTTTTCTTTTGGATTACCGGCAATATTTCCTGGTTTAATGATGGCTATAAACGTATGGTAAATTATAAAGAAGTTTACCAGCGGCCGGCACCTTTTAATTTCGTACTTCTTAACAAGGAACTCACAGCTATAGAGAATACTTCATTTACAGTGTTGCTGCAAACCGATGGTAAAATAGTACCGGAAAATGTCAAGATAGCTATTGAGGGACAGGAGTTTTTTATGACACATGAAGGTAATGGTAAATGGATGTATAGAATAGACAGGCCGGTGAATAGCACTAATTTCTTTTTCACTGCGGGAGAATTCCGATCAGTATTACACAGGCTTCAAGTATTAAAAGTTCCGAAATTGGTAGAGTTGCAAATGAAACTGGATTACCCGGGCTATACTAAAAAACGTGATGAAGTAATACTCAATACCGGAAACGCCGTAATGCCGGAAGGCACACATGTATTATGGAAAGTCAAAACGTATGAGACAGATACAGTAGAGCTCATAGAGAAGGACAGTGTAGTGTATTTTAAAAAGAATGAAAAAGCATTTGTACTCGAAAAGCAGATCAATAATGACCTATCCTATGAGATCACCAGTAGTAATGAAGAATTAAAGAGATATGAAAGACTGGGATATAGTTTTGAAGTGATTAAAGATGCACATCCACAAATACGGGTAGAAGAACGGGAAAGCGCCCTACTTAACGGATCTGTAGATTTATCGGGATTTTTATCTGATGATTACGGACTTACGAGGCTACAATTAGTGTATTATAATGTAAATGAACCGTATAATGAAATAAGGGTAGATCTGCCTTTTACTAAGAGTGCATTGGTAGAGTTTGACTTCCGGTTTCCTGGAGCCCTTCAACTCATTCCGGGTAATTCTTATGAATTTTATTTCGAAACATGGGATAATGATGAGGTTAATGGCAATAAATCTGCACGAAGCCAGGTTTTTTTATGGAATGTTTTAAAAGCATCTGAAAAAGAAGATCTGCGATTGGATAAGCAGGAAAAGTTATTGGATAATATAACTGACGAACTGCAGAATATAGAAAAACAACAGGAGGCGCTGGAAGAGGTTAATAGTTTACAAAAACAAAAAGAGAAATTAACTTTTAGTGATGAAAGAAGGCTTCAGGAGTTATTAAAGCGTCAGAGCCTGCAAAATGAGATGATGAAAAGTTTTCATAAGGACCTAAAGAAAACATTAGAGGATAATGATACCGAAAATGAAAAAGAAGAGCAGTACGATCGTTTTCTGGAGGAACGTTTAGAGCGTCAGGAACAGGAAAGACAAAAGAATGAGGAATTGCTTAAAGAATTGCAGGAATTATCTGATAGAATGAATAAAGAAGAGCTAAGTATGAAATTAGAGCAACTGGCAAAGCAAAATCAGCGTAATCAGAGAAGTTTGGAGCAGTTAGTTGAGCTTACCAAAAGGTATTACGTAACAGCCAAAGCCTCTAAAATACAAAAGGAACTCGAAGAAATGGCAAGTAGGCAGGATTCTTTAGCTCAAAAAACAGCGAGTGATGAGTTAAAAGACCAGCAGGACCTGAAGGATGATTTTGAGAAAGTCTCTAAAGAGTTGGATAAACTCTTAAAGGACAATGAAGATCTGCAAAAACCCTTAAATATCACATCAGATACGAAAAAGAGAGAAGATATAGCAAATGAGCAAAAAAATGCCGAAGAATCATTAAAAAGAGAAAATACAGATAATCAACCGGAAAGCGATCGTAATAAAAATCAGCAAAGTAATGAGCATCAAAAAAGAGCAGCCAGAAAAATGAAGGAGATAAGTGATGCTATGAAATCTGCAATGCAGAGTGGTGCCTCAGAGGGTATGCAGGAAGATGCTGAAGCTTTGAGACAGATACTTGATAATTTAGTGCTGTTTTCTTTTGATCAGGAACAGGTAATGAACAGGTTTGGAGATAACGAAAATGAAGATGTTCGTTTGGCATCCAAGCTCAGAAAGCAGAACGAATTACGATCATTGTTCAAACACATAGACGATAGTTTATTTGCTCTGTCATTACGGCGTCCTGAAATATCTGATGTGATCAATAAGGAAATAACAGATGTGTATTACAATATAGATAAAGCCATAGAGCGGATGTCAGATAATCAGATCTTTCAGGGAATGGCAAACCAGCAATATGTTTTAACCGCAGCCAATAGTCTGGCAGATTTTCTTAGCAATGTATTAGATAATATGCAACAAAGCATGTCTGGAAGTTCCGGGCAATCGGGTGAAGGTTTTCAATTGCCAGATATTATACAATCGCAAGAACAGATTAACCAAAAAATGGAGCAGGGTATGCAACAACAAGGTGCGTCTCAAAAACCGGGAGAAGAAGGTGAGAAGAGCAATAGCTCTAAGGATGGAGAAGCTAAAAGTAAGGGTGGTACAGCGCAGGAAGGTGATGAAGAAATGAACAGCAGGTTGTTTGAAATATTTAAAGAACAGCAGCAACTTAGGAATGCGTTGGAGGAACAATTGAAGAACAAAAGAGGTAGTGGTATTAGTGCTAACGAAGAATCTCTTTTACGACAAATGGAATCTATAGAGCAACAATTGTTAGAAAGAGGTTTTGATGAAAGCACTTTACGCAGAATGTCTGCATTAAAACATCAATTAATGAAATTGGATAAGGCAGTATTTCAACAGGGGAAAATGCCAGAAAGAGAAAGCAGGACCAATAGGGATATTTTTGGTAATGTATTTGATGAGCCAACGCCAGAGGTCAAACAATATTTTAATCAAACGGAGATATTAAACAGACAAGTATTACCTTTGCGGCAAAGTTACAAAGTAAAAGTGAAGCAATACTTTGATGGGAACAATTGATTTTGTGTATGAAACCAACTTTGGGCTTACTGATCAAAGTAGCTTTAAGGAGTGGATTCAACGCGTAGCCAGCAGTGAGGGATATATTGTAGATGAAATAGCATATGTGTTTTGTGATGACGAGTATTTGTTAGATATTAACAAAAAGTACTTAGATCACGATACATACACAGATATCATTAGTTTCGACTACACAGAAAACAAACACTTAAAAGGGGATATATTTATTTCAATAGACCGGGTGCGTGAGAATGCCACTCTGTATAACGTATCTTTTGAAGAAGAGCTAAAGAGAGTGATGATACATGGCGTATTGCATTGCATCGGGTATAAGGACAAGACCGATAAGGAAAAGCGCCTTATGAGAGAAAAGGAAAATGAAAAAATTAATATGTTCCACGTGAAACACAACCCCTGAAAATATGTTCCACGTGAAACAATTTTATAATTGCTATGTTTAATTCAGAATATGATGTTGTAGTAGTAGGTGCGGGTCATGCCGGCTCAGAAGCGGCCGCCGCCGCCGCCAATATGGGCTGCTCTACATTATTGGTGACCATGAATTTGCAGAATATTGCCCAAATGTCCTGTAACCCGGCTATGGGAGGTATCGCAAAAGGCCAGATTATTAGAGAAATTGACGCTTTAGGAGGGTACAGTGGTATCGTTACCGACAAAACCGCGATTCAGTTTAAAATGCTCAATAAGTCTAAAGGCCCTGCCATGTGGAGCCCCAGGGCACAGAGTGACCGAATGCGTTTTGCCGAAGAGTGGAGGTTAATGCTTGAAGCTACCCCAAATTTAGACTTTTATCAGGAAATGGTGTCCGGATTATTAATTGAGAATGGTAAGGTAACCGGGGTGAGAACTTCACTGGGAATTGAAATAAAATGTAAAACGGTCGTATTAACCAATGGTACCTTCTTAAACGGACTTATACACATTGGAGAGAAACAGTTTGGAGGAGGAAGAGCCGGTGAAAAAGCATCTACAGGAATTACCGAAAGC
This sequence comes from Ascidiimonas aurantiaca, assembly GCF_037646345.1. Taxonomy (NCBI): domain Bacteria; kingdom Pseudomonadati; phylum Bacteroidota; class Flavobacteriia; order Flavobacteriales; family Flavobacteriaceae; genus Ascidiimonas; species Ascidiimonas aurantiaca. The sequence goes on from NZ_JBBEWR010000004.1 coordinate 25,008, forward strand.
CTCGTTTCCTTTGGTTTTGATGCGGGAAGAATGAAAACAGGAACACCTCCCAGAGTTGATGGAAGATCTCTTGATTATTCAAAAATGAAAGTAGAACCCGGCGATGAAGATCCGGAAAAATTTTCATTTTCAGAACAAATATCCCCTCTTACAAAACAAAGGGATTGTTATATGACCTATACGAGTTCTGAAGTTCATGATCTCTTGCGGGAAGGTTTTGATCGTTCGCCCATGTTTAATGGAAGGATCAAAAGTATAGGGCCCAGATATTGTCCCTCGATAGAAGATAAAATTAACCGATTTGCAGATAAAGACCGGCATCAAATTTTTGTAGAACCAGAAGGATGGAATACCGTAGAGGTGTATGTAAACGGGTTTTCTACTTCTTTACCTGAAGATGTTCAATACAAAGCCCTGCGTTCGGTAGAAGGTTTTGAAAATGTGAAATTCTTCAGGCCCGGTTATGCCATAGAATACGATTATTTTCCGCCTACCCAGTTAAAGCATACCTTGGAAACCAAACTGGTAGAAGGCTTGTTTTTTGCAGGGCAGATCAATGGTACTACAGGGTATGAAGAAGCAGCTTCACAAGGCTTGATGGCAGGCATAAACGCAGCGTTGAAAGTACAGGAAAAAGACTCTTTTATATTAAAAAGGAACGAAGCTTATATTGGTGTTTTAATAGATGATTTGATTACCAAAGGAACGGAAGAGCCTTATAGAATGTTTACTTCAAGAGCGGAGTATCGTACCCTTTTGCGACAGGATAATGCCGATTTGAGACTTACGCCATTAGGCTATGATCTTGGTCTGGCCGGCAGCGAGCGTATGCGAAAAATGGAGAAAAAGAAAGAACAATCCGATGCATTTATTCAGTTCTTCAGGAATACAAGCGTAAAGCCGGAAGATGCAAATCCGGTACTGCAAAGTTTACATTCGGCCCCTATGAAGCAGTCTGATAAAATGTATAAAGTATTTTCCAGGCCTAAAGTAACTATGCAACACATGCAAAGCTTTCCTGAAGTAGATGCGTATATTAAGGAAAAAGAGCTAGATCAGGAGGTACTTCAACAAGCAGAAATAGAAATTAAATATGCTGGTTATATTGAAAAAGAGAAGAATAATGCAGATAAATTAAATCGGTTAGAAGATATAAAAATACCAGACAGCTTTGATTACAATAAACTGGTGTCGCTCTCTTTTGAAGCAAGGGAAAAACTAAAATCCATACGTCCCGCTACCCTTTCTCAGGCATCCAGAATAAGCGGAGTTTCTCCCAGCGATATAAGTGTTATGTTGGTTTATATGGGTAGATAAACCTGTTTGTTCAAAGTAACGTTTCACGTGGAACAGTTTTCGTTTTGCGATAACAAAGAAATCATGAATCAAATAAGCAAAGTACAAAAGCCTCTTTTTCTTAAATGTAAAGATCATACGGTTTCAGGAGAATCTTTTGCTTTGCACTATAATGAAGAATATGATCTGCTTGAAACACATCCTGTTCCTGAAGACCTTTCTCAGTATTATAAGAGTGAATCATACATTTCACATACCGATAGTAAGCGCACTCTTTTTGAAAAAGTATATCATTTTGTTAAAGGCATAGCGCTTAACAGAAAAAGACAATTAATTGAATACCTTAACAAAGGCCCGGGTACATTACTGGACATAGGAGCAGGTACGGGCGATTTTCTCTATACCTGCCAAAGAAAGGGATGGAAAATAACAGGAGTAGAGCCTAATGCTGAAGCCAGAAAAAGATCTGAAGAAAAAGGAGTGCCTCTCTATGGTTCTGCAAAGGCAATAAAAAATCAAACATTTGATGTAATAACACTCTGGCATGTTTTAGAACATGTTCCAGATGTGAAAAAACAGATCAGAGAGCTTAAAAAATTACTGGCAGTAAATGGTACTCTGGTTGTAGCAGTACCAAATTTTAAATCGTACGATGCCTCTCACTATAAAGAATTCTGGGCCGCTTATGATGTGCCGAGACATATTTGGCACTTTTCAAAAAGATCTCTTCACTGTATTTTTGAAGAAGAAAAAATGAAAGTCATACAAACGCTGCCCATGAAGTTTGATGCTTTTTACGTGAGTCTTCTTTCTGAAAAATATAAAACCGGAAAAATGGATCTGTTCTCAGCGATTAGTATCGGATTGAAATCTAACTGGCATGCCAGGTCTTCCGGTGAGTATTCTTCGTTGATTTACATCATTAAAAACCAATAAAGCGTGTTTTATGCGTTTTAAGCGTGTTTTAGCGCGCTTGACACTATACTACCGTTTAACAAAACAAAGTGAGCTTGTACGTAAAGTATATGCGTTTGTTTTTATTATATGTGCTTATACAGAAGCCAGATATGATAGATTTTGATTATAACTATTTCATTTTGTTTTTTTAATCAATATCAACAGCACTTTTATATTTTTGTCACATCTAAAATTTGAACACAAAATGAGAAAAATAATTTTTGGAGTATTGGCAATGAGTTTACTGGTAGCCTGCCAACAGGATAAAATTGGTTTTATTGATAATTCCAAACTGGTAAATGAATATGAGGAAAAGAAAGTAATAGAAGAGAAATTTAAAAGTAAAGCGCAACGCTTTGACAAAAAAATGGATAGTATCTCGAAGATGCTCCAGATGGAAGCGCAGGCCTTTGATGCATCTGCTTCAAAATTGAGCCAGAAGGCCATGCAGGAAAAATATAATGAGATCATGCAGAAGAGGCAGTTTTATCAGCAACAACTGCAAATGGAGGAACAGCAAATTCAACAAGAAGGCCAGAAAGAAATGGATTCGTTGGTGAATAAAGTCAAAAAGTTCGTAAAGGATTATGGCAAAACGAATGGCTATACCTATATTCTTGGCGCAAATGAAGCGGGTAGTGTACTCTATGGTAAAGATGAAAAAGATATTACCGATGCGGTTCTTAAGGCATTGAACGATGAATACGGTAACAATAAATAGAAAACGCTAAATAAATAATTAATTAAAAAGCGCCTGTTTTACAGGCGCTTTTATTTTTTTAGCTGAGGAGGAAAACTGTAAAAATGGTAGGTATTAGATAAATGACGATGGTACGTGCACCATCATAATCTTTGGCAACACGCTGCCCAAACAAAAGCATAAGAAGGACTACAGAGGAAAGGCAGGCCCCATACAGTGCCCATGTAGTACTTTGGTACCACAATACTTCAACAATACCGGCTATGCTTAAAACACCCGCTGCTATTTCCAGAATAAGAATGACCGCCAGGAGCATAGGTACCATTCCTTTCATAAAAGTGGCAGAAAAATGCCCGGTAAGAAACGCAAGGTTTCCCTTCCAGTCTATTAGTTTATCCAAACCGCTTTGCAAAAAGGTAATTACTAAAAAGGCAAGTAAAATTAATATCGTAATCTTTTCCATAATGTTTAAACAGGTTTTTTGTGTAACAATCGAGTAAGTTTTATTGAGAGATCTGTAAAAATAATCTTTGCGTTGCCATTTCGTTCTATATGGTACATCGCATTCTGAATATGATGGTTAATTTCCATAATATTGTTTCCATGAATAAAAGGAGAAAATTTCTCAAGTTTAAAACCATCTGTCTTAAATTCAGTATATACCAGAGGTGACGCCTGGTAATTGTGTAACATGGCTTGTCTGAATATTTCAAGACAGTAATTCAAAAATTGCTTTTGGGTTTCACGGCCCGCTGCGGCCAGTTGTTCACTCCAGCTAACCAGGTCGTGAATAGCCGTTTTGTTCCCTTTCGCCTTAAAAGCACTTCGTACCCACAGAACAAACCAGTTTTCAAAAGTAAGGTCTTCAGAATCCTTATAAAAAAGATCTATGGCCTTGTTGAAGTTGCCATTGGCCTGATGTGCAATTTTAGACGCTTCCTGCGCAGTGGCACCTTTGGTCATTAGCGCTTCCTGTATAGCTTTTTCGGCCAGAGGTGGAAAATGCAATACCTGGCAGCGGGAACGGATGGTTTGTATAATTTGCTCCTCGCTTTCGGCAATGAGGATAAAAAGTGTTTGCTGCGGAGGTTCTTCAATAAGTTTTAAAAGCTTATTTGATGCAGCTGTGTTTAGTTTATCTGCCATCCATATGATCATGATCTTAAAACCACCTTCATACGATTTCAGAGAAAGTTTCTTTACAATATCATGTGCTTCATCAACCCCTATTTGGCCCTGTTTCTTTTCTATTCCAATAAGTTGGTACCAGTCGTACAGGTTTCCATAGGGTTGCTCTTTTACAAACTGTCTCCACTCTTCTAAAAAATGACTACTTACCGGGTGCGACTTAATACGTTCATTAGTAGCTACAGGAAATGCAAAATGAAGGTCGGGATGAGAGAGCTGTTCAACTTTCAAATTACAGGAAGGATCACCATTTTCATTTTCACTGCCTGTATTTTTGCAAAGAATATATCTTGCATAAGCCAGGGCCATAGCCAGTACTCCGCTTCCTTCGGGCCCTATGAACAATTGTGCATGGGGTATTCTTCCCATAGATGCACTGCGCGTAAGGTGATTCTTAATATGTGGATGCCCGAGTACTTCTTTAAATAACATAAAAACAAAGATAGAACTTTTGGCCTCTGGTGAAAGATTTCTTTGTGGTACTTAACAGCTTGCATAACAGAAATAATTACTTTTGTGCATCTAATGCTATAAAGGGAATGAAAACAATAGACCATTTTAATTTTGAAAACAAAAAAGCACTAATTCGCGTAGATTTTAATGTACCGCTCTCAGAAGATTTCCAGGTAACTGATACTACCCGAATTGAAGCCGCCAAACCCACAATTATAAAAATACTGGAAGATGGCGGAAGTGCTGTACTCATGAGTCACCTGGGAAGACCCAAAGGGGCCGAAGAAAAGTTTTCACTACAACATATTGCCGATAAAGTATCTGAAGAAATAGGAGTTTCAGTAAAGTTTGTAAGTGACTGTATTGGCAAAGAGGCCGAAAAAGCAGTTTCAGAATTAAAAAGTGGGGAAATATTACTTCTTGAAAACCTTAGATTTCACCCGGAAGAGCAGGAAGGCAATCGCGAATTCGCAGAAAAACTTTCCAAGCTGGGAGACATTTATGTGAACGACGCTTTTGGAACGGCTCATCGCGCTCATGCTTCCACCACCGTAATAGCCGATTTTTTCCCTGAAAAAAAATGTTTTGGTTACCTGATGGCCCAAGAGATAGATTCTATTGAAAAAGTAATGTCTAAAGGAGAAAAACCGGTTACGGCCATTCTGGGTGGTGCCAAAGTTTCCTCCAAGATCACGATCATAGAGAATATACTAGACAAAGTTGATCACCTGGTCATTGGTGGTGGTATGACCTATACTTTTATCAAAGCACGCGGCGGAAATATAGGAAACTCCATTTGTGAAGATGATAAATTATCACTGGCAATTTCCATACTTGATAAGGCCGCTGCTAAAGGAGTACAGATACATCTGCCGGTAGATGCCATAGCGGCTGAGAGCTTTTCAAATAATGTCCCTACCAAGGTAGTTCCGGTAAGCAATATTCCCGAAGGCTGGCTAGGCCTAGATATAGGCCCCCAAACACTGGAAGCCTTTAAAAATGTGATTACAGGCTCCAAAACACTATTGTGGAACGGGCCCATGGGCGTTTTTGAAATGCCATCTTTTGCCAATGGCACCAAAACTATTGGAGATTATATAGAAGAAGCTACCAAAAACGGAGCCTTTTCCTTAGTAGGGGGAGGTGACTCGGTGGCTGCCGTAAAGCAGTTTGGCTATGAAGATAAAGTGAGTTATGTTTCTACAGGGGGTGGTGCCATGCTGGAAAGCCTGGAAGGAAAAACACTGCCGGGCGTAGCTGCCATACTGAATACCTGATATGCATACTCAAAAATAAACTCTTTAAAAAACAGTAAAACTACTTTAACGACTATTTCACAACAAGATCAAGGGCTTTTACAACAAAAGTTTTCCCGAAATATGGTTTAGCCGTATGTTTGAAGTGTTGAATAAGTAATCAAAATAATTTTGAACATATAGTAGAAGTCCCAAAACTTTAATTTACTATCGGTTTAACATAACGAAAGAGCCCCAGGTCCTACTTACTGAGGCTCTTTTTTTGTGATAACTCCTATATTATGTTGATTGTTAAAGCATACCACCAATTACTTTCCCACCGCATAGAACCTGTTTTATAGGTTAAAGTCTATACTTTTCTATGATTTATTTGGTTTTTAAGATATATTTAGTTTTCATTTGTCCTAAAATGTACGATTTTAGCAGCACTTTGGTATAAACCCAGAAAGACTATGAAGAAGGCAGCTTTTTTAATTTTATTTTCATTTTCCGTAATAACTTTTGCACAAAAACCGGTAAAAGATTCTATACCGGGAGATTCCCTGGTTATAGCCAATACATTTCTGGCCGATAAAACGGTGCCATACGATTCATTAAAGAATCTTTTTCAGGTTCATAAAGGAAAGCGACAATTATTAGATAACCCCATGGCAGCCAGGATAGACAGCCTCTGGATGAAAGAGCTTTTGCAGTCTAATCTCTTCGATACCATTTATGGAGACGTAAGTACACTGGATGTTACGTATGATGTAACATTTGACGAACTCCCTACAGATACCCTTAAAGCGCGCCTGGAAAGAATTAATCAACGTACACCTTTCAATATTGCCTACAATCCTTCTCTTGAAAATGTGATCAAAAATTTCTTAAAACGAAGAAGGCAAACTTTGCAGAAACTTATGGATAAGAGTGATTTCTACTTTCCTATGTTTGAGAAAGAACTTGATAATCATGATATTCCGCTTGAGGTTAAATATTTATCCATTGTAGAATCGGCCCTGAACCCTAGAGCTAAATCAAGGGTAGGTGCTACCGGACTCTGGCAATTCATGTTCTCTACCGGAAGGCTCTATAACCTGGAAGTAAACAGTTATGTAGATGACCGTATGGATCCGGTTAAATCTACCATTGCAGCAGGGCGTTATTTGGCAAAACTCTATGAAATATTTGGTGACTGGGACCTGGCTCTGGCCGCGTACAATTCAGGCCCGGGTAATGTAAGTAAAGCCATAAGAAGGTCAGGCGGATATAAGAACTACTGGAACCTGAGGCCCTACCTCCCCAGAGAAACGGCCGGCTATGTACCGGCATTTCTGGCTACCATGTATATTTTTGAGTATGCCGAAGAACATGGCTTTAAAAGGAACAAACAACCTGCGGCTTATTTTGAGACCGATACCATTAAAGTAAAAAAACTCATAACCTTTGATCATATATCTGAGCTTACCGGTGTACCCCGTGAAGAAGTAGAATTTTTTAACCCGGCCTATAAACTGGATATTATTCCTTATGTAGAGGGAAAAGACTATACCTTGCGCCTTTCAAAAGAAGCCATTGGAAAATTTGTGGCCAATGAAGACTCCATTTATGCCTATGTGCAGGCAGAACTGGCAAAAAAAGAAAAGCCTTTGCCACAACTCGTTAAAGTAAACTCAAGAATACGATATCGTGTAAAAAGCGGAGATTACCTGGGGAAGATTGCACAACGCTACGGTGTGCGTGTAAGCGATATTAAAAGGTGGAACGGACTTAGAAATAACAATATACGCGTAGGAAGCCGGCTTACCATTTATCCTCGAAAACCCGGTTTCCAAAAACCAACCTCTACTACCATAAAATCTTCGGCAACCCCTATAACAGCGACGGCTGGCAAAGTATATACTGTTCGTTCCGGAGACTCACTTTGGACCATTGCCAATAAATTTCCCGGAATTTCTGTCAAAAATCTTCAAGATTGGAACAATATTCGCGGTAATGATTTAAAACCCGGTATGAAGCTTAAACTTTGTAACTGTGAGCCTTAAAAATTTTTAAAATGAGATATTCCTTTTTACTCCTGTTAATACTCACCTTTAGTCAGTATTCATGTAATAAAAGTAACGGCGAACGCTACCTTCCAAAATCAGTTGGAGGCATTAATTCACTGTCCATTATTATCGAAAATGATCTGTGGAACGGAGAAATTGGTGATGAACTCCGAAAACATTTTGCCGCTCCCGTAGATGGTCTGCCGTGGGATGAGCCTCTTTTCTCCATAAATCAAATACCTCCCGTAGTTTTTACTGATTTTGTTAGGAACAGTCGTCATATTATAGTGGTCAATAAAGACATAACATCCTTTGGCGGTATTAAAAACGAAGTGTATGCAAGGCCCCAGAAAATCGCATATTTTACAGGAGAGAACGAAGAAGAAATTATTCAGTTAATACAAAAACACGCACCGGATATTATAAATGAGTTCAAAGATCATGAACTCAAAGAAAAGCAACAGCGTATTACCCGTTCCTTGAATAAAGAAACGGCCCTTAAAGAAAAATTAGGAATTTCTCTTACCATGCCCTCGGTATATAAAATAGCAAAAGAAGAAAATAATTTCTTTTGGATAGATCGTGAGATCCCAAAAGGTTCTATGAACATTTTGGCATACGAAATACCGTTGCACAGTATTCCCAGTGATTCTACTCAAATTGAACGCATTATAGCCATGAGAGACTCTATCGGAAAAAAATATGTGCCCGGGCCCGTAGAGGGTTCTTATATGGCAACCGAAAAGGCATATGCGCCGTATCTGTTTGAAACCGAAATAGCAGGAAGACCTTCTTTAGAAACCAAAGGCATGTGGGATGTTAACGGCTATTTTATGGCCGGCCCTTTTATAAATTACATTGTTGAAGATATTCCTAACAACAGACTTTTGGTGATAGAAGGTTTTACTTTTGCACCATCTACCAATAAAAGAGATTATATGTTTGAACTCGAAGCTATTTTAAGAAGCCTTAGGTTTGAAACAAAATAGCCCGTTAAAAATTATAAAAATAAAAAAGGCGCTTTTTTAAAAAAAGCGCCTCTTAGTTAAATAAGGGTAAAATTCAAATAATTCTTAAAAATAAAACCCTGTTGCCCATCTGTATATAAAAGCATAGCTTACAATAGCCAGGCAGGCAATACATAACCAGGTAAGAACTTTAAGGTAAGAAGTGATCAGGTAATGACCAAGATTCCTGAAAGCTTCTATGTAAAGTTCTTTAAAAAGTAGAAGTTTACTCATAAGTTTAACTTTAATTGATTAATAGCTAGGCTAATATACTATTGAAACTTCTTGTGTATCAAAGAAAACAGATAGAAAGCAAAAAAAAGAGATAAAAGGTGCATTTTAGCTTGCTAAACCTCATTTTTTTTTAAATATAAATGCTTAAAAAACAAGTGAATACTATCTATGTTATTGAGTGAAATAGATTTTGTAAAAACAAAAACCGGGCTTTCCGAACGAAGCGTACGAGCCACTTTACAGTTGGCAGAGGAAGGCTGTACGCTGCCCTTTATAGCACGTTACAGAAAGGAGCATACAGGAAACCTGGATGAACTGCAGATCAAAGAGATCCTTTCAAACAGAAAGAAATTCAATGAACTTATAAAGCGAAAAGAATACGTTCTAAAGTCTATTAAGGAACAGGGAGAGCTTAGTGATGTTTTAAGAGATAAAATAAATGCAGCAGATACTCTCACCGATGTAGAAGACCTTTATTTACCTTTTCGCAAAAGCAGGAATACAAGAGCTGCTGCTGCTGTTAAAAAAGGCCTTATGCCACTGGCAAAACAAATTATGGCCGGTAAATTATCAGACCCTTATGAAATAGCACACAAATATGTGAATAAAGAGGTTGTAAACCCCGATGAAGCCCTGCAGGGAGCCCGGGATATAATAGCACAATGGATAAGTGAGGATCAATTGGTGCGTAATACCCTTAGAAAGCTGTTGACTCGAAAAGCGCGTATAAAAAGTACACTCATTAAAGATGCAGATACCAGGGATAATGCTTCCAAGTATCAGCAGTACTTTGATTGGGATGAACTCTTGCATAAAATTCCTTCACACAGGCTTTTAGCCATATTGCGAGCCGAAAAAGAAGGTATCGTGAGAACAAAACTGGTTATAGACAAAGAAGAGGCCCTCAAAACTATGAACAATATAGTTATTAAGACCAATATGCCTGCTATAATCAAAGAAATACGTATGGCCTTGGAAGACGCATATAAACGCCTGTTATACCCCAGCCTTACCCATGAAGTCCTGAAAAATGCAAAAGAACAGGCAGACGATCAGGCCATTCGTGTATTTTCAAAAAACCTCAGGCAGCTTTTGCTCGCACCCCCTCTTGGTGAAAAACGAATTCTTGCTATCGACCCGGGTTTTAAAAGCGGCTGTAAAATAGTTTGTCTGGATCAAAAAGGCGATCTGAAACACAATGAAAACATTTATCCTCATGCACCTCAAAGAGAAACTGGCATTGCAGCAAAAAAAATAAGAAGCCTGGTAAACGCATACAAAATTGAAGCGATAGCTATTGGCAACGGTACCGCATCTCGTGAAACCGAAGCGTTCATAAAAAAAATCCCTTTTGATCGTGCATTGCAGGTTTTTATAGTAAATGAGAGTGGTGCCTCCGTTTACTCCGCCTCTTCAGTAGCCAGAAAAGAGTTCCCGCAATATGATGTTACTGTAAGAGGTGCCGTATCTATTGGGAGAAGACTGGCCGATCCTCTCGCCGAACTGGTAAAAATAGACCCAAAGGCTATTGGCGTAGGGCAATATCAACATGATGTTGATGCGGCAAAGCTTAAAAACGAGCTTGACACCGTAGTATCCAGTTGCGTAAACCATGTAGGGGTAAATGTTAATACAGCCAGTGCCGCTTTATTGAGTTATGTTTCCGGTTTGGGGCCTGTTCTTGCTGATGCTGTTTTGCAGTACAGAAAAGAGAACGGAAGCTTTCAAAACAGAGAACAACTTTTACAGGTTCCCAGACTGGGTCCTAAAGCCTATGAACAGTGTGCAGCCTTTTTGAGAGTAAAACAGGGAACCAACGCGCTCGATAACTCTGCGGTACACCCCGAAAGTTACCCTGTAGTGAACCAAATGGCAGATGATCTCAATGTAAGTGTTGATGAACTTATTGGAAACAAAGAATTGCTGTGCAAAATAACCCCTGAAAACTATTGTACCCAAAATATAGGATTACCTACCATAGCAGATATTCTTGTTGAATTGGAAAAGCCGGGCCTTGACCCTCGTCAAAAAGCAAAAGTTTTTGAATTTTCCAAAGAGCTTAAGAGACTGGAAGATGTAAAGGTAGGAAGCATAGTGCCGGGAATCGTTAACAATATTACCAATTTTGGGTGTTTTGTTGATATAGGTATTAAAGAAAGCGGGTTGGTACATATTTCAAATATGAGTAAAAAATTTATAAGCAACCCCGGAGAAATAGTAAGCCTGCATGAGCACGTGATGGTAAAGGTACTAGAGCTAGACCCTGAGAGAAAGAGAATACAATTAGCCTTGTTAAGAGAAGAATAAAAAAGCCTGCGTTCAGCAGGCTTACTATTTTTTATCAGGAAATCTAACTTTTATTTTCTTCCTTGTTCTCATCTTTAGAAGCATCTTTAAACTCCTTAATGCCGCTTCCTAAACCTCTCATTAATTCAGGTATCTTTTTACCACCAAAAAGCAGCAAAGCTAAAACTACTATCAGGACGATCTGCCAGGGGCCAATCATTCCTAAAAAAATACTTAGAAACATCATTATAAAATACTTTTATATACACAAAAGTAAAAAGAAAAGTTGGAACCATTGCCACGATCACTTCGTAAAGTAGTAAGAATCTAAACTTGTTAACACGCATTGAGATAATAATGTAATGTTAAATCCTATAGAAAACAGATTAATTTTTCAATATTCAAATAATTTTGTCAGGTTAAGTAACGTTCCCTCACAAGTACTATATTTGCGTATTCATGAGTAAAAAGAAGGTGAAGAGAAGACAGCTTAAAAAAAAGCTGCTGCATAAATACAGACTGGTAATTCTTAATGAAGATACTTTTGAAGAACGTGTCTCCTTTAAGTTAAGCAGGCTTAATGTGTTTGTAGTTAGCACGTTATTTGCATTTTTACTGGTAGCAGGTACCACACTTCTCATTGCTTTTACCCCACTTAGAGAATATATACCCGGGTATTCTTCTACACGTTTAAAAAAGCAGGCAATTGATAATGCAGAGAAGGTAGATTCTCTTCAACTGCTTCTGGAAGAAAACATACTTTATCAAGAAAATATACGGAAAGCGTTAACCGGAGAAGTACAAATAGGAGATATTAATAAAGACTCTCTACTGGAGCAATTTAGACTGGACCCCGAGGCATTAGATCTTTCACCCAGTAGGGAAGACTCTATTTTAAGAGTGCAGGTGGCCAATGAAGATAAATTTAATATCTTCGAATCGGCCACTTCCAATAGTAATTTTGTACTGTTTCCTCCCGTTATGGGTACCATTTCTCAGCAATACAATGCCCAGGAAAAGCATTATGCTATAGATATTATAGCTCCGAAAGGCTCACCGGTGAAAGCCGTAGAGGATGGAACGGTTATTTTTGCAGAATGGACTGCAGATACCGGATATGTGATCATAATTGAACATATTTTTGGGTTAACATCCGTATATAAACACAATGGCTCTCTCACAAAAAGCCAGGGAGATCTGGTAAAAAGTGGAGAAGTGATCGCCACAGTGGGCAATACCGGAGAACTTACTACAGGGCCTCATCTTCATTTTGAACTTTGGAGTGAAGGGTATCCTGTAAACCCTACCAATTATATAGATTTTGAATAGTCATCATGTTTTTGAAACCACTAGCAGCCAGAATATTTGCCCGAATTGTTTACCGTAATATTCAAAAATGGGCCACTCAACCTCAAAAAACCCAGGAAAAGGTTTTTAAATCACTTATTAAAAATGCATCTTCTACTGTTTTTGGTAAGGAACACCTTTTTTCTGAGATACATACCTATGAAGATTTTAGAGAACGCGTTCCCGTACGTGATTATGAACAACTGCGTCCTTTTGTAGATCGTGTGGTAGAAGGAGAAGAAAATGTGTTGTGGAAAGGAAAACCCATATATTTTGCCAAAACTTCAGGCACCACTTCCGGAGCCAAATACATACCTATAACCAAAGAGTCCATGCCTTATCATATCAAGGCAGCCAGGAACGCCATTTTGTGTTACATCCACGAAACAGGTAAGAGTGCCTTTGTAAATGGAAAAATGATCTTTTTACAGGGCAGTCCGGAACTGGATGAAAAAAATGGAATTAAAACCGGAAGATTATCCGGTATCGTAGCCCATTATGTACCCGGATATCTTCAAAAAAACCGGATGCCCAGCTGGGAAACCAACTGCATAGAAGATTGGGAAACCAAAGTAAATGCAATTGTAGAAGAAACCCGCAGTGAAAACATGACCGTCATTAGCGGTATTCCTTCCTGGGTGCAAATGTATTTTGAAAGACTGGAGGTTGAAACCGGAAAAAAAGTAGGAACACTTTTTGAAAAATTTCAACTTTTTATCTACGGAGGAGTAAATTATGAGCCGTATCGTTCCCGTTTCGAAAACCTTATCGGACGAAAAGTAGATAGTATTGAGCTCTTTCCTGCCAGTGAAGGCTTTTTTGCTTTTCAGGATTCCCAAAAGCATAAAGGAATGCTACTTTTATTAGATTCGGGCATTTTTTATGAATTCATTAAATCAGAAGACTTCTTTTCTGAAAATCCGCAGCGCATTACCATCTCAGAAGTAGAAATAGGAGTAAACTATGTCATGATCATATCAACCAATGCAGGACTTTGGGCCTACAATGTTGGAGATACCGTACAGTTTACCAGCTTATCCCCCTATAGAGTAATAGTTTCGGGCAGGATAAAGCATTTTATCTCGGCATTTGGAGAACATGTCATTGCCAAGGAAGTAGAAGAAGCATTACAAGAAGCTGTTTCCGGATCACTGGCAGAAGTTAGCGAGTTTACCGTGGCACCGCAGGTAAGCCCGGAAGAAAATGAACTACCGTACCACGAATGGTTCATAGAATTCAAAACAGAACCGGAAAACCTTCAACAATTTGCTTTGGAAATAGACAGGCATATGCAAAAACAGAACAGTTACTATCTCGATCTGATTGAAGGTAAAATACTTCAACCTCTTAAAATTACAATTATTAAAACAGGAGGGTTTACTTCATACATGAAATCCGTTGGAAAACTGGGAGGACAAAATAAAGTGAAACGCCTTGCTAACGACCGCGTATTGGCAGAAGCGCTTAGTAAATGGAAAAAGAACTGATCTTTTAGAAATTACTTGTATTTTTGCACGGAAAATCACTTAATGAATACACGTAAAGGAAGAACCAGAGCTCAGGAGTCTACAAGCGCCATAGAGCGCATGTACATCACTATGCGCCATCTTTTTAACAGAGGCTTTTATAAGCCGGGAGGGGTTTCAGGAGAGTCACTGCGTCAATCACTATTACAAATAAGACCGGAAATTTATGGAACAGTTGCTGAGGAAAAGACAGAGCTTAACGGACTCACGTATGTATTAGACCGGCTTCCGGAGGGTATTGAGCAATGCAGATATATAAACCTTACATCAGACGAGGGCTATAAAGAATCACATTTCCAGGTAATTATTCCTCCTAAGCGAAGACGAAATTGTTATAGGATCGACAAAGATCAAATGAATATTGAGATTACCCGCGGAAGATCTGATATTTACGATATATTAACGCATTTAACCTTTCTTTTTATTGAATCTCATAAAATATGCAAAAGGGTATTATTACCCGAAAAAGGAGAACTTATAAGAGATTGGGAAAAGCTGGAAAGCGCCGTAAAAAAGGGAAAACTAAACCAGTTTGAGCGTGAAGTCGCTTTAGTTCATACAGCAAATATTCTGGGCAGGACCTTTGAGGAAGTGCTTGAAGTTTACCGATTACTGGCCACTAAAGAAAAACCTGAAAAGTTTTTGCACATTATTTACTGGTTGGGTAAAATTGCCATTGAAGAAGAGACCCTGGGCGTAAAAAGGACCATTACTTTCAGTCCGGTTTTAAGAGAACGCCTGGGACACCATATTCATGGAGAAATGTGGGCCAATACCATTAAAAATACACTTAAAAAGTACAACCTTTTAAACAGGCCTTTGCATATAATAAGTGCCAATATGCATAGTGTGATGAATAGTATTTTTGCTCAAAAAGTACTTGGTAAAGAATTTCAGCATAAAGAAGAACTGGAAATATATCAGGCATTGAGTCTTCCGGAAAATGATCAGTTACGTAAAAAAGTAAAAGATTTTGCGTCAAAAAACGGGATGATTAGTATGGATGATGTATCAGGAACCAATATTGATGTTCAGATTTTTGATACGGCAAAAATAAAATCAAATGATGGTATTTTTAAGCCGAAGGATACAACTCCCGATGAAGAAAAACCTGTATTATTTGTGATGGACTATGCTTTTGGTGAACAGGCCTATGAAACCATTGATGAATTACTCAAACCTTATAAATCAGAAGATGGATCATCTGTTTTTCTCAATGTAGTTTCCATTTCAATTATGGGAAAAGCCGGTATTCTGGAAGGAGAAAAAGGCGATCTAATGATCCCGACCGCACATATTTTTGAAGGGACCGCAGATAACTATCCTTTTGATAATGAATTATCAAAATCTGATTTTGAGGGTTGCGGATTAAAAGTTTTTGAAGGGTCTATGGTAACCGTATTAGGAACATCGCTTCAAAATAAAGATCTTTTAAGATTCTTTAACGAATCGACCTGGAACGTGATAGGCCTGGAAATGGAGGGTGCACATTATCAAAAAGCCATACAATCGGCTTCAAAGATCAGGAAAAGTATTTCCCAGGATGTAAAAGTGCGGTATGCGTATTACGCTTCAGATAACCCTCTGGAAACCGGAAGTACCCTTGCTTCAGGAGGGTTAGGAACCACCGGTGTTAAACCCACCTATTTGATAACCCAGAAAATTTTAGAGCAAATATTTAATATTTAAAAAATGAGTCAGGATACTAAACCACAGAATACTTCTTCAGAAGAAATAGACCTGGGACAACTTTTTAGACTTATAGGAAATGCATTTCAGCGTTTTTTTAATTTTATAGGAAGCATTTTTAAAGGCATATTTAAGGTGTTGATCCTGTTTCTTATCTTCATCCAGTCTCATATTATTAAGTTTGCTATCGCTGCTTTCATAGGGCTGGCTATAGGCTTTTATCTGGATTATACCAAAGAAAGTGTTTATGAGTCTTCCATGGTAGTAGAGCCTAATTTTAACAGTGCTCAACAATTGTATAACAATATTTATTTTTATAATGAACTGGCAGATTCAAAAGATTCTATTGCTCTGGCACAAGCCTTAAGCATTAGCATTACAGATGCTGCCAGCATAAAAGAGGTCATTGTTGAATCTTTTTCCGATGAAAATCAAAAAATAAAATTGTTTGATGATTTTATAAGACAACTGGATACCAATACAATAAAGACTATTGATTTTAAGGCTTACATTGAAAACTTCAATTCTTTTGATGCCCGTTTTCATAAAATAACTATGAAAACCACCAATAATACCGTAGCCAAAAAAACGCAAAGATCTATTGTAAAATCAATAAGTGCTAACGAGTATTTTAAACTTCAGAAAGAAGTAAGCGATCAAAATCTTTCTATTCAGGATAGTATTTACAGAAAGCAGTTAGTAGAAATAGATTCGCTACAAAACCTCTATAAAGATGTAATGCGAATGACGGCTCAAAACCCAAATTTGGGAACGAACATTAATCTGGCAGACCAAAAATCAGAAGACAACAGAGAATTAGAGCTTATTAAACAAATAGATGTTTTGAAGCAAAATCTGGTAACGCTCAATGAAGAAAAAGCTAATAAAGCTACTATAATTAACGTAATTTCAGACTTCCCGGCAAGAGGTGTAGAAGTTAAAGGCGTTTTAAATAGTTTCAAGTTCTGGATCCCTATTGGGTTAATTGCCGTGCTATTATTAGCACTATTACTTATAGAATTAAACGATTATCTTAATGTATATAAAAATAAATCTTAGAAATGAACATACTGGTAACAGGAGGAGCAGGTTTTATTGGGTCTAATTTTATTCCTTATTTTTTGGAGAAAAATGAGGGCCTCAAGATTGTTAATGTTGATAAGTTAACTTATGCGGGTAATATCAACTATCTTAAGGAATTAGAAAACAATCCTAGATATAATTTTGTTAAAGGCGACATTTGCGATCGAAAACTGCTAGAAAAAATTTTTAAAGAATATAGTATTGCCGGAGTAATTCATTTTGCTGCAGAGTCTCATGTAGATAATTCTATTAAAGATCCAGCGATATTTATTAAAACAAATGTTTTAGGAACTTTTACACTTTTAGATGTTGCCTATAAGTATTGGATGGATGCTCCTTTCCAAGAAAAGGAAAATTATAAAGATGCGAGATTTCTTCATATTTCTACAGATGAAGTTTATGGTAGTTTAGGTAAGAAGGGTTTTTTCACAGAAACTACACCATATGCGCCAAATAGCCCTTATAGTGCCTCTAAAGCTTCTTCTGATATGATAGTCAGAAGTTATTTTCATACGTTTGGGTTAAACGTAGTAACTACTAATTGTTCTAATAATTATGGTCCTAAACAACACGATGAGAAGCTAATCCCTACTGTTATTAGAAAAGCTCTGGCTGAGGAGGATATCCCTATTTATGGTGACGGTAAAAATATCAGGGATTGGCTATATGTATTGGATCATTGTAAAGGTATTGGTCTGGTATTCGATAAAGGAAAAAGAGGAGAAACCTATAATATTGGTGGTCGTAATGAAAGAAATAACAATTATATAGCCTCTAAAATTTGCCAGATACTAGACAAAAAAACTCCTAGAAAAGAAGGAAAATCGTATAATGAACTTATTAAGTATGTAAAAGATCGTCCTGGACACGATTTGCGATATGCTATAGACGCGTCTAAAATAGAAAATGAACTAGGCTGGGAAGCTAATGAAAATTTTGAGACAGGAATTGAAAAAACCATCGATTGGTACTTAAAAAAGTATAAATTCATATGAAAGGAATAATACTAGCAGGAGGGTCTGGAACAAGATTGCACCCCATAACACTAGCGGTAAGTAAACAGCTTATGCCGGTATATGATAAGCCCATGATTTACTACCCTCTTTCAACGTTGATGTGGTCTGGGATAAGAGAAATTTTGATCATTTCTACCCCACATGATTTACCCCTATTTAAAAAGTTATTGGGTAATGGAAAAAAATATGGTTGTAGATTTGAATATGCCGTTCAGAAAGATCCAAACGGATTGGCTGAAGCTTTTTTAATTGGTGCAGATTTTATTCGACACGACAAAGTCGCTTTAATTCTTGGAGATAACATTTTTTATGGAACAGGGCTTGCAAAACTCTTACAAGCAAATAATGACCCAAATGGAGGGATCATTTATGCATATCATGTACATGATCCAGAAAGGTATGGTGTAGTTGAATTTGATGATGAAGGAAAGGCAATTTCTATTGAAGAAAAACCAGAAAAACCAAAATCTAACTTTGCGGTACCAGGAATATACTTTTATGATAACGATGTAATTGATATCGCAAAAAACATTACACCAAGTGATCGGGGAGAACTTGAAATTACTGATGTAAACAAAGAATATCTCAAAAAAGGAAAATTAAATGTTAGTATATTGGATAGAGGAACTGCCTGGTTAGATACCGGTACCTTTAATTCTCTTATGCAGGCTTCACAATTTGTGCAAGTGATAGAAGAAAGGCAAGGACTAAAAATTGGTGCTATTGAAGAAGTAGCTTACAAAATGGATTATATTTCTAAAGAACAATTAGAGTTTTTGGCAACACCTTTAATTAAAAGCGGATACGGAAAACACCTAAAGAGTATTTTAGAAGAAAAAAAATGATTGCAAAAGAAACTAAACTTAAGGGGTGTTTTATTTTAGAGCCTTCTATTTTTGAAGATGAAAGAGGTTACTTTTTTGAAAGTTACAATCAAAAGAAATTTAATGAATTGATTGATCAAGAAATTAATTTTGTTCAGGATAACCAATCTTTTTCAACAAAAGGTGTAATAAGAGCACTACATTATCAACTTGGAGAATACGCTCAAGCCAAATTAGTAAGAGTTTTACAAGGTAAAGTATTAGACGTAGCTGTTGATTTACGCAAGGGGTCTCCAACATTTAAAGAACATGTAGCGATAGAGTTATCTGATGAGAACAAAAAACAACTATTTATTCCTAGAGGTTTTGCACATGGGTTTGTAGTGCTGAGTGAAACAGCTCACTTCTTCTATAAGTGTGATAATTTCTATAATCAAGAATCCGAGGGAGGTATTATTTATAATGATAAATCTTTAAATATTGACTGGGAACTTACAGAAGATGAAATAATAGTATCCGAAAAAGATAAAGTTTTACCATCATTTGACAATGCTTTACTATGAAAAAAGTATTAGTAACAGGCAGCAGTGGTCAATTAGCATTATGTATCAAGGATGCTAAAAGTAAATATTCAGATTTGAACTTTACTTTTGCTGATACAGATGAATTAAATATTACAAAATTAGCTGAGGTTAATGATTTTTTTGAACGAAACGATGTTGATTATTGTATAAACTGCGCGGCATATACTGCCGTTGATAAGGCTGAGTTGGAACCAAAGTTAGCTAATAGAGTTAATGAAGTAGGTGTTCGTTTTTTGGTTGAGAACTGTAAAAAGTATGATGTTGTTTTTATTCATATATCTACTGATTTTGTTTTTGACGGAAGAAAAAGTAGACCTTATTCTGAACTAGATAAACCTCGTCCTTTAGGAGTTTATGGAGAAACAAAACTCCTTGGGGAAAGAGTTGCAGCTACTTATGATAAACATTTTATAATACGAACATCTTGGCTGTATTCAGAATATGGAAGTAATTTTTTTAAAACAATGCTTAAGTTAAGCAAGGAAAGAGAAGAGCTTAATGTTGTTTATGATCAAATTGGCACCCCCACCTACGCCAGAGATTTAGCTGAGATAATTTTAAAAATAATATTAGACGGTAGTAAGAAATATGGTATGTATCATTACAGTAATGAAGGAGTAGCTAGCTGGTATGATTTTGCAAAGGCAATTTTTGACGAAGCTAAAATAAGGATCAGGCTAAATCCAATAAAAAGCGAGGAATACGCAACTCTTGCTAAGCGACCAAACTATAGTATTTTAGATAAATCGAAAGTAAAAGGAATGTTAGATACTGGAATTCCTTACTGGAGAGATAGTTTAAGAAAATGCTTGATTAAAAATGTGATATATTGAAAATTAACTAGTTTTTACATTTGTATTTGTTGTTTTTATTAGGATATAAAAAAACTGCAAACTAATAACAAAGTTATAGATTCTAGTAAAGTAACTACCAGCTCAGATTTTTTTATCAATGTCAATTAAGGAGATTATTGATGATTTACGTTTTAATAAACCAATAAATGAAAAAAGAAGTTAAGATATTAGACTGTACTTTGAGAGACGGTGGGTACTATACCAATTGGGATTTTGACAAACAATTGGTTGATGAGTATTATAAAGCGATGGAAATACTTCCAATAGATTATGTGGAAATTGGCTATAGGAGTATACCCTTAAATAGATATTTAGGGGAATATTTTTATTGCCCTGAATATGTTATGGAAAAGGCTAAAAGAATGATGCCTTCTAAGAAATTGGCGATCATTCTGGATGAAAAAACTACCAAGATAGAAGATCTTGATTACTTATTAGATCCTTGCAAACCTTTTATTTCAATGGTTAGGATGGCTATTGCTCCAAACAAATTGATAAATGCTATAAACATTGCTAAGGTTATTAAAGCAAAAGGGTTTGAGGTTGGATTTAACATCATGTACATGTCTAACTGGAAAGAGGATAAAGAATTTTTGAATCAATTGGATAAAGTAAATGATATTGCAGATGTTTTTTATATGGTAGATTCTTATGGAGGTGTTCTGCCTAAGGATATTGAAGAAATATTTAGTTTAGTTAGTTCAAAACTGGATATTCCTGTAGCTTTCCATGGACACAATAATCTTGAATTAGCTCATATAAATACTTTAACAGCAATAGAAAGTGGATGTCTTATGGTTGATGCAACTATTACTGGAATGGGAAGAGGAGCTGGTAATCTTAAAACAGAATTACTACTAACATATTTTTCTGCTAAGGAAGACTTAAAACTATCAATGAATGAATTAAGTTCGGTAGTTTCAAATTTTGAAAAGTTACAGCAAGTGTATAAATGGGGAACAAGTTTACCGTACATGTTCTCTGGAGTATATTCTTTGCCTCAAAAAGAGGTAATGGAATGGATTGGACTTAACAGATATCCTCTGGGTAGCATTGTGAATGCCTTAAAAAATCAGAAAGATTCGATTTCAGATAATCTTAAACTTCCTAGTTTTAATACTGAATTAGATTGCAAATTTGCAATTATAATTGGTGGAGGAAAAAGTATCCAATATCATCATGATGCTATAGAAAGATTTATTGAAACTTCGGAAAATGTTTGTGTGATTCACGCTGGCGCAAGATATATATCGCTCTTTAATGACTTGACTAATGCAAAACAGTTTTATTGCTTAGTAGGATCTGAAATATATAAATTAAGTAAAGAATTTCACAATTTGAAAGAAATTAGTAATACCTGTATATTCCCTCCATTTCCTAGAAAAATGGGAACAATAATACCTGATGAATTGAAGGATCGGTCTTTTGAATTAGAAAAGATCAGTTTTATTGATGAATATCAAGATTCACCACTTGCGATAGCTCTTGAAGTTGCTCTACAATTAAAGTCAAACGAAATTGTTTTGGCAGGATTTGATGGATATGATACATCAATTAATAGAATTCAGTTTCAACTATCTAATGAGAATCAACAAATAATAGATTCTTTCGAGAAGAACTGTTCAACCCTTAAATCCTGCACACCTACAAAATATAAAAACATAAAAGAGGTGTCAATTTATAGTTCTTTATAATGAAAGTTTTAGGAGTTATACCGGCAAGATATAAATCATCGAGGTTTCCAGGGAAACCTTTAGCTTTAATAGATGGAGTACCTATGGTTATAAGAGTTGCTCGTATCGTAGAACAAGCTTTGGGAAAGAAAAATACGTACGTAGCAACTGATGACATCAGAATTAAAGATCAAGTAGAATCATTTGGCTATAAAGCAGTTATGACTTCTGATAAATGTTTAACAGGGACTGATAGGCTTTGGGATTTTGCGCAAAAAACAGAAGCCGATATTTACATTAATATACAAGGAGATGAACCGATGTTAAATCCTATGGATATCTTAAAAATATCTGAAGCAAAAAAGAAAACACCTGATTATGTCATTAATGGAATGTGTGAGATAAAAGATGAAGATATAAGCTCCGTAAACATTCCTAAAGTCTTGGTAAATAAAGACAATCAACTAATCTATATGTCCAGATTACCTATACCCGGAATAAAAGATATAAGAAAAGGGATACCGGGATACTATAAGCAAGTTTGTATTTATGCCTTTGACTACAAAGACCTGAAGGCATTTGGGAAACAAAATAAAAAAGCTAAATATGAGTTTTTTGAAGATATTGAAATATTAAGATTTTTTGACTTGGGAGTACCAATTAAAATGGTTGAAACATCTGGGGCTTCGCTTGCAGTGGATGTTCCGGAAGATATATTGAAAATAGAAAAAGCCTTAAAAAAATCGCAAACTAAAAATGATTAATACTATTTTATGGGATTTCGATGGAGTAATTTTGGACTCTATGGAGGTAAGAGATTTAGGATTTAGAGAGATATTCAATCAATTCGATTCTGAAAGTATTGAGAAACTAATAATCTATCATAGAAAAAACGGTGGATTATCAAGATATGTGAAAATTAGATATTTTTTTGAAAAAATTATTGGTAAATATATTAGCGACAATGAGGTTCAAAAGTATGCTAATGATTTTTCAATTATTATGCGAGAGAAATTAGTTAATCAGAAGAACTTGATTAAGGATAGTCTTAATTTCATAAAAAAAGAGCACAAGAATTATAAATTTCATATTGTTTCAGGCTCAGATCAAGCTGAACTCAGATATTTGTGCAGAGAACTAAAGATTGATAATTTGTTTATTTCAATACATGGTTCTCCCACTCCTAAGAAAGATCTTATTACAGCATTAATGAAAAAGTATGAATACTTAGTTGAGCAGACTTGTTTAATTGGAGACTCAATAAATGATTATGAAGCTGCAAATGCTAATAAAATTACTTTTTTTGGCTTCAATAATGAAAGTTTAAAAGATTTTATAGATGAAGACTTATACATAAATCACTTTTCTCAATTTACTTTTGATTTATGTCTTTAGGAAAAAACACCTTTTTTTTATCGATATCAAACTTAAGTGTTACACTCTCTAATTTGGTTCTATCCGTAGGTTTAGCTTGGATTCTTTTAGAGAAGGAAGATTATGGAAAATTGCATCAGGTATTTATGATTGCAAGTTTCGCTTTATCTTTTTTGTCTGGTTTTCCTACGGGCTTAAGCTACTTTTATGGAATATATAAATCTAATAGAAAGAAGGATAAACTACTTTTTAAAAGATTTTTTTATTCGATGCTTTTTTTAGCTGCTTTTATATGTTTAATCTTTTATTTATTAAAAGCAGATATTGCCAACAGCTTTATCAATGATTTGATATCTGAATATTTCTTTTTATGCGTTGGTATTATTTTTTTCAGATCAACATCTGGTTTTTTTATTAATTACTTCACATTAACTGATAAAACTGGAAGGCTATTTGTTATAAATTTTTTTTATCTTTTAGTATCGTTATTATTTATACTTGCTCTTTATTTGAAACCTATTTGGGGATCAACGGTATTTATCCTAAAGAGTATTCTTTTTATAGACATGATTAGATTTCTATTTTTCTATTACTCAATAAATAAATACGTTGTCCTCAAAGGAGCTTTTTTAATAACTAAAAAAGAGCTATTCTATATATTACCAATAACTGGTGTTACGTTGCTTAACACTCTATATGTCTTTGTGGATAAGTATATGATTTCAGTGATGTTAAACCCTGAAGCATATGCAGAATACCAAGTAGGTGCATTTGTTATACCTTTTGTAAACATAATAACAGGATCAATCATGGTAACATTGTTACCAATCTTTTCTAAACTAAGTTCAAATCAGCAATATTTAGAAATCATTAAGAAGTTAAGGGATTCAACAAAAAAAACCACCTTATTGCTTATACCGATCTTCTGTTATTGTTTAGTATTTGGCAAACAATTGATTATAAGCATTTACTCTGAAAAATATGTTTTTTCAGGAGAAATCTTTACAATCTATACTTTAAGATTTTTTACTACAGTCATCCTATTTTCTTTGACGATGGCAGCAATAGGTTTACAAAATTGGGTGGTAATAACCGCTGGACTATCATTATCCGTTAATGTGGTTTTAAATTATTTTCTAATAAAACTTTATGGAGTAATGGGTGCTGTTTATGCAACTGTTTTAACTGGGTATTTGGGTATATTTCTTCCAATATATTTGATTAACAAAAAACTAAAGACAAGTTTTTTAGAATATTTTCCTTTAAAAGAGTATTTTTTCACATTAACTATTTCACTTATTTTATCTTTCTTTATCTACTTTGTTTTTTTTAAAGTTTTATTGCTATCAAATGAATGGTCAATTTTATTGTCAATTTTTTATTACATAGTAGTATTATACTTTTGTAATAAGGTTTTAAGAATATTTGGTATTGACAAACTTAAAAAGCTAACTAAAGAAAAATTAGGAATGTAAGATGGTTGAAAAAAAATTCTCCTTTGAGAAATTGCAACACTTCAAAAAAGATATCTTAGAGTATAAGGGTTATAATTTATATGAAGTGCTGTCAATTGAACTGGCATTATTGATTAGTGGAAGCGAAAAATTAAAGTTCAGTACTATTGGTAAGTTTTTGTTAAGGTACAATTATAATAATGTTGCCTTAAACAAAAAGATTTTTTTTACAATTGGTCGACACGGAAGAAAAGACTATCAAGAAATTATGGACCATGTAAAAACTAAATTTTCAGATAAAGAAAATACATTTTTCGATTTCAATGATGCTTCTTTTCAATCGAATCTAAGCCTTAAAAATATTGTAGGTTCTTTGAAAAATTCATTCTCAATCTCAAACCTGTCTTGGAGAGATAAGTTATTGATCGCCTCAAAACTGTGTTTCTATAGGAATAATATAGATCATTTAGAAAAGATAAAATTAACAGGAAGCTTACAAAAAGCGGTAGTTTTCAGCAGTGTTCATCCCTGGGAGGTAATGTTTTTGTATTATTTTAGAAAGAGAAATATACCCGTTTATTCTTTGCAACACGGGGTTTATTTTATTTATAAGAAAAAGCCCCCTATTGATTGCATACTGTATGAAAATTTTAATGTTGATTTTCATTTGTGTTGGGGAAAATATTCAAAAATAGAGTTGGTTGATTATGGAATAGATAAAGACAAACTTATTGTTGCAGGATACCCTAGAAGTATAAAAATGCAAGCTAGTAAGAAAACTGACCCAAGAAAATGTATCGTTTTGTTAGCTAGGGAAGTTTTAAAAGAGTCTAACTACAGGTTGATTGAAGTTTTAAAACAATTTATTAAGAAAAGACCTGAAATGAAGTTTTACTTTAAATTACATCCTTCTTTAGATGAAATGGAATATAAAAATCTTCTAAAGAATAAAAACTTTTATTTATTTAAGAAAAAAAAGACATTAATAGAAATTTTCACAGAACTTAAATATTCAAGAGCTATTTGTGTATATACTACAGCATACTATGAAGCTTACATAAATGGAATTATTGGATTGAGATATCATGACGGCACTTCTGAACTTTCAGAAGGCGTTCAAGAAGATACTTTTGAGGATGTTACAGGTTTAGAAAATGTATTCGAATTAGGTTTTTCTGAAAATGAAATAAAAAAAAGATTAGAGTATATTATTGGACTTAATAGAGATCATTATTTTGAAGTTTTAAATTAAATTAATTTGTTATCAGACTTGGTTTTCTTATTAATAGGAGTATTGTTTTACTTTCTTTTTTTTTACTCTTTTCGCTTAAAGAATAAAACCCCTTTTTTTATAATTTGTTTGATTTTAATAACCTTCCACGATTATATATTCATTAATTTAAGCTTTTATGTTTCACAAACGGTAAACTATATTTTAAAGGCATGGCAAGAATATCTTTTCTTATACTTAACCACTCTTTTAATTATTAATAAAGCGAGGATACAAAAGCGTGTTTTTTATATTTTTTTGGGTAGTTTACTTTTATCTATATATGGAATCATAGTTTCCTTAATTTTTTCCAAGAACATTCTAGACACTATCCTTGCATGGAGAAGTTATCTTTTACCAATTATAATTCCTTGTCTTATATATATCAATAAAGGCTTTGATAGTGTATCAGTGAAGACACTTATGAGATTTTTGATTTTTGTATTACTGCTTTTGGTTTTTTATGCAAAGTACCAAGCAAATATATTTGAAAAAAACGGAGGAGCAGAAATAGTTTTTTTAGGGGATAAATTCCGTGAACAAGCAGGGTCTGTGTTACAAAAATCTTTTTGGTTCTATGATTTTTTTGGGCCAGATCATCTAATTCCTAGATGGTTTAATATGGTAAGAGATAATGAATTGAGAGTAACTAGTGTTTTCGTAAGCCCTATAATATTTGCTCAGTTTTTAAGCATTATAGCTTCATTTTTACTGGCGTACTATGTAAAAGTAATTAGAAAAAAGAAATTCACTATTTTTGCTTTAGTCTTAATTGCTTTATATGGTATTGTACTTTCACAGGTCCGCGCAGGCCTTATATTTTTGGCTATAACCTCTTTTTCAATTTTAATATTCAGAAGATTTAAACAATACTATTTATTGACACTTTCCATTCCTCTGTTGTTAGTTGCTTTAACATTTTTTGGATTACTTTTTTTAAAAGCAGGTGATGCATCTTCTGTAGGGAGGATTGCTCAATACAAAGATTTTTTTAATAACTTTAGTTTTATAGGTTATGGATTGGGAGAAAAAAAAGCAATTATACATTACGATTCTCTGGTCATTTCATCGGTTACTGCATTTGGGTTGTTAGGTTTACTATATTTCAAACTTCATTTAATATTAATTAAAAAACTATATGTCATCGAAAAATTAAAAACAGAAAAACAATCCATTAATTTTTTAGGTTTAGGTTTGTTAGGCTGTTTTTCTGCCTTTGCATATTTTATTTTCTTCCATTATTCAATTGGATCAACCCCTTTAAGATTTTTATATTTTATTTCGTTTTATTTTTTGTACATGGTTTATGAAGACAGAAGAGAAAAATAATATTTTTTTAATTGGGGTAGTGCTCTTTAAGGAAAAGCTTTTAGAAGCATCTACAATAAAATCATTACTCAGTATAAAAAATGAGCTTAATACTTTTGGTACTAAGTTAGTGATTTGGGATAATAGTCCGGGAAAGCAAAAGAAAAAACACATTGAATCTTTAGAAAATATCTTTGATAGATTTGAATATTTTCATACTCCTGAAAATTTATCACTTTCTAAGATATATAACAATATTTATAAATTTAATTTAGGATATAAATTTTTAATATTGTTCGATCAAGATAGTAAATTTTCTATTGATTATTTTAATGAAATATTTAAAGAAAGCTTAGCACTGCCGGAAATTAATCTTTTTCTACCAATTATTAGAGCTAAAAGTTTAATTGTAAGCCCAGCGAATCGTTTTTTTGTTACTGGGAGGTATTGGAAAGAAAAAAAAACTGGAGTGGTTGACGCTAAAAACAAACTTGCTGTAACAAGTGGCATGTCTATTTCAATGAATTATTTAAAAAATACGTTTAATGAATTTAATGAAGAACTAAATTTATATGGGATAGATACTGATTTTATGATTCAATATGAAAAAAAAAACTCAAATTTTTTTGTTTTAGATTATGAGATGAATCATGACTTATCATATTTTAATATTGAAAGTTTAGAGAAAAGATTATTCAGGTTTTCAAACCATAAAAAATCAATCATAAAAATATATAAGAAAGAATCAATTTTATTGCATGTTATTGCTATATTATTTATTCTTGGGAGCAGCTTGAAGATGTCAATTATAAATCGAGATATAAGGTTTTTTCTTAAATAGCAATATGGCTAAGGAAGAGATGGATAGAATTAAAGCTTTAATGATTAGCAGGTCGACTTTATATAGTTCACCTGGTGGAGATACTATTCAAATAAATGAAACTGCCAACTTCCTGAGAAAAGTAAATATTAGTGTAGACATTAAGTTAACTAATGAAAAAATTGATTATGATCAATATGATATTATTCACTTTTTTAATATAATTCGTCCTAACGATATTCTTTATCATTTAAAAAGAAGCAACAAACCATTTGTTGTTTCAACAATATATGTTGATTATCATGAATATGAAAGAAAAAATAGGGGGGGTATTATAGGCCTTCTTACTAGGGTATTTTCTTCGGACCACATAGAGTATCTTAAAACTATAGCTAGGGCTGTTTTAAATAATGAAAAAATTTATGATTGGGAGTATATCTTTAAAGGACATAAAAAATCTATAAAACATATTATTAGAAAGTCAAGTATGCTACTGCCTAACTCGAGAAGTGAAATGAATAGGATCACAGAATCTTATGGTCTAAAAGCAAATTATAAGGTAGTGCCAAATGCTATTAATCCATTGCTTTTTAGAAAATTAAAAGTTCAAGAAACAAATCATGAAAGATCTGGGGTGATTTGTGTTGGTAGGATAGAGGGTAGAAAAAATCAACTCAATCTAATAAGGGCTTTAAATAATACTGACTATGATTTATACATTATTGGCAACCCATCGCCTAATACTGTAAATTATTATGAAAGGTGTAAAAAAGAGGCAAAAGAAAATGTTGTATTTGTTGATCATATAGACCAGAATGAGCTCATACAATATTACAAGAAATCCAAAGTACATATTCTCCCAAGTTGGTTTGAAACAACGGGGTTAACTTCTTTAGAGGCAGGTTATTTGGGGTGTAAAATCGTTGTTACCGAAAAAGGTGATACCAAAGAATATTTTAAAGATTTTGCTTATTATTGTGAGCCTGATAATATTGATTCGATCAGAAATGCAGTTTCTTTAGCATATAATGATAAAAACAATAATAAGTTTGCGAAATATGTTGAAGAAAATTACACCTGGCAAAAAACAGCAGAAGTAACAAAAAAAGCATACATTGAATCAATTACTAAAAATTAATAAGCATTTCCTTCTTTACATAAGGGAAAATTTTTTTTTCATATCATTATGTCTAGTAGCATTTTCAATGCCTATTGACATGAATTTAAACACATATACCATAATTTTTTCTTTTATTATAGCCTTTTTTCGTTTCATGAAAGAAAGAAGATTTAAAGATCATAAACAAATAATTTATCTCCCAATTTATTTTTTGATATTGGTTTTGTCTTTATTAATTACTGAGAATCTAAAAGCGGGATTAAAAATTCTGGAATACAACTTAAGCTTTCTGGCTTTACCAATTATTTTTTTACAATTTGGGAGAGTAAATGAAAAACAGAAAACAACTTTGTATTCTTTTTTTTCCTATGGAGTTACAATAATTACATTTTTCCTATTGGTTAATGCAGTTTTAAGATATGTAGAAGTTGGTAATTCTGAAGAGTTCTTTTACCATGCTTTTACTAGTCCAATTGACTTTCACCCTGTATACTTATCAATCTATGTTTACTTTGCTATTTTAATTTCAATTCATTTTATGGCAAGAAATGGTAGGGTTGACCTATTAAATGTTATAAAATTGTTGTTTTACGCTCTTGCATTATTTTTACTATCTTCAAAGAGTGTTCTCTTATATACTTGTTTTACAGGTATTCTCTTCATCTTATATACTATTTTAAAAACTATTAATAAAATCAAATTATTTTCGTTTCTTCTCATATTAATTACAGTTTTAACTTTAGCATTGCAGAGTGATTTCATAAAAAATAGGTTTAAAGAAGTTTTACATATTGATAGTTTAAGCGAATTGAAACACGAGAGGATGACGGATTTTGAAAAAGTAAACGGTTTAACTTTACGTTTAATGTTTGTCAAATTTTCCATTCAAGATTTTTTACAAGACCCAATGAACATTCCCTTTGGATTAGGATTAGGTGATAGAAAAGAGTTTTTAAACTCCGTCTATGAGAATCATAATATGGCTAGAACTATAAAAGAACAAAAATTAGGGTATTATGATTACAATACCCATAACCAATATGTAGAAATTTTTTTAGGATTAGGTATAATTGGCCTTATATATTTTTTTTGGATGTTTTTTTATTATATATGGTCAACTAAAGAAAAATTTATATCTAAATCTACCTATGGATTATTTATTTGGGGTTTTTTATTCGAAGCTATCCTTAACAGAAATAAGGGGATAGTTTTTTTTGTTTTTTGGACAATAGTTTTTGTTTATAACGAATCCAGAGAATATAAAAAAGAAAAAACATATATAGGGAAAAGGAATCAAAAAAAATTGAGCTTTTAGCAATACAGCTCTTAAATATAAATGAAAATAGCAATATTGGGAACCAGAGGAGTTCCAAACAATCATGGAGGTTTTGAGCAGTTTGCAGAATTTTTTTCAAAATACTTAGCTGATAAAGGGCATAAAGTTTATGTATATAACTCTCATAATCATCCTTATCACGAAAAAAAATGGGAAGGAGTTAATATTATTCATAAATATAACCCAGAACATAAAATAGGTACCATAGGTCAGTTCATTTATGATTTAAATTGTATTCTGCATTGTAGAAAAGAAAAGTTTGATATCATTTTGCAATTAGGCTATACAAGTAGCTCTATTTGGAGTTTTCTTTTTCCAAAAAATTCTATAATTGTTACTAACATGGATGGATTGGAGTGGAAAAGATCAAAATATAGTAAGCCTGTTCGTAGTTTTCTGAAATACGCGGAAAAATGGGGAGCAAAATATAGCAATTTTCTTATTGCAGACTCCAAAGGAATACAGCAATACTTATTGACTACTTATAAAAGAAGATCTGAATTTATAGCATATGGAGCGAATGTTTTTAAAAGTCCTAATAAGGAAATCCTGAAAATGTATAATATTAGTGAATATAATTATTCAATGCTTATCGCACGGATGGAACCCGAAAACAATATTGAAGCTATTGTAAATGGTTTTCATCGATCCAATCAAGAATCTACTCTTTTGGTTATTGGTAGGATAAATAAATATGGAGCTTATTTAAAGGATAAATATGGCGAAGATGTAAGAATTCGTTTTTTAGGAGCGATTTACGATATGGATCATTTAAATAACCTTAGGTACTTTTCAAGATATTATTTTCATGGCCACTCTGTGGGAGGCACTAACCCCTCTTTATTAGAAGCCATGGCTTCTAAAGCTTTGATTGTAGCAAATAATAATGAATTCAATAGAAGCATTTTAGAGGAAACCGCAGAATATTTTGAAAATAGCGATGATGTAAAAAAAATTTTGGACAATGACATACTATTTGAATTGAAAGAAGAATATGCTAAAAATAATTACTCAAAAATTGAAAAAATGTATAATTGGAGTATTATCAATAAAAAATATGAGGATTACTTTATCTCCATCTTGAAATAGTTTTACTTTTATAAACAGCGCAAATAAAACCAATAATGTTGTAATATTTTGTAAATAGAAATCGGTTCAATAGAAGTTATTTTTGTTAAAAGTATGTTTGGTTCCTTTTAAGTATAATTGATTTTATTAGTTAAAAATTTTTACAATATTATATTATTAACATAATTAGCTTTAATGTCGTATATAATTGGTCGATGTATATTAAAAGATTAGCATAGAAATAAGATAATGAATAAAAAAGGACATGTTCTCATCACAGGAGCCGCAGGTTTTTTAGGATCACATTTATGTGATCGCTTTATTAAAGAAGGGATGCATGTGATTGCTATGGACAATCTCATTACCGGAGATCTCCGAAACATTGAACACCTTTTCAAACTCGAACAATTTGAGTTTTATCACCATGATGTCACCAAATTTGTTCATGTTCCCGGTAAACTGGATTATATCTTGCATTTTGCTTCGCCGGCCAGTCCTATTGATTACTTAAAAATACCCATCCAAACTTTAAAGGTGGGCGCCTTGGGAACCCATAACCTATTAGGACTTGCAAAAGAAAAAAAGGCAAGAATACTCATTGCTTCCACATCAGAAGTGTATGGAGACCCTCTGGTACATCCGCAGAGTGAAGAGTATTACGGGAATGTAAGTACCATTGGGCCCAGAGGGGTATATGATGAAGCCAAACGCTTTATGGAATCTATAACCATGGCGTATCACCGTTTTCATGATATTGAAACACGTATAGCCCGTATTTTTAATACGTATGGCCCCCGAATGCGTCTTAATGACGGGAGGGTGATCCCTGCGTTTATCGGGCAGGCCTTGCGGGGTGAAGACCTAACCGTTTTTGGTGATGGTTCCCAGACACGGTCCTTTTGTTATGTAGATGATCAGATAGAAGGTATTTACAGATTACTTATGAGTGACTATGTATATCCTGTAAACATTGGGAATCCGGAAGAAATCAGCATACTTGATTTTGCCAAAGAGATTATTCAGTTAACAGGTACAGATCAAAAAATTGTGTATAAAGAACTTCCGGTGGACGACCCATTACAAAGACAGCCTGATATCCGCAAAGCCCGTGAAATTTTAAACTGGAATGTTACGGTAAATCGGAAGGAAGGGATGCGATTAACTTATGAGTATTTCAAATCCTTAGCCAAGGATGAGTTATTTAAGAAAGAGCACAAAGACTTCTCAATGCATAACAGAAAATAGAAGTGAACTACAAAAAAGGGAGATATTCATTGTATATAAAACCAATCAACTATTTTTTGGATTTAACGATCCTTAACGTATATGCATTGGTACTTCCTCTTAATTTCAAAATGCCGTATCTTTTTCTTGTGTATATTTCTTTGGCATGGGTAGTTTTATCATTAAAAAACAAATTTTATGAAATTGAAAGGTATTCTAAGCTTACATTAGTAATTAGTTTACTGTTTACCCAGTTTTTTTTCTTTTTTCTTATTCTTTATGCCTATATAGGCTTTTTTAAAGAATTTAATATTAGCCGATTACTTCTCGCTAATTATTTTATGATCGTTTTCCTCTCGGTTTCTTTCGTTAAAATACTGAGTTATTCACTACTGCTTCGGTATCGAAAAGCTTTAGGAGGAAATATAAGAACAGTAGTAGTTATTGGTGATAATAAAAAGACAGAACAACTTATAGATGTCTTTAAAACACGTCAGGAATTCGGTTACGAATTCAAAAAACAGTTTACTTCTAAAGAAGATGGATTCAATTTAAATGTTTGCTTCGATTATATTCATGCAAATAATATTGATGAGATTTATTGCTCAGTGTCAGATCTGAAAAATAGTGAAATGGCAGAAGTAATAGACTTTGCAGATAATAATCTTCGGGTACTTAAGTTTATTCCGGACAACAAGAATATCTATTCCAAAAAACTAAAGTTTGAGTACTATGACTATTTACCCATTCTTTCACTAAGAGATATACCGCTGGAAGACCCGATAAACTCTTTTGTCAAAAGAACGTTTGATGTTGTTTTTTCATTGCTGATCATTGTGGGCGTACTATCATGGCTTACTCCTTTACTGGCCTTTCTTATAAAGATAGAATCAAAAGGACCGGTTTTCTTCAGGCAAAAAAGAAATGGTATTGATTATAGAGAATTCAATTGCTACAAATTTAGATCAATGGCAGTAAATCCAGATTCAGATAGAAAGTCGGCTACCAAAAATGATATGCGTGTAACGCAAATAGGCAAGTTTATAAGAAAGACCAGCATTGACGAACTTCCGCAATTCTTTAATGTTTTGGTAGGGCAGATGTCAGTTGTAGGCCCACGTCCGCATATGGTGAGCCATAGCAACGCGTTTGAAAAGCGTATCGATAAATATATGGTTCGGCATTTCGTAAAACCAGGTATTACGGGTCTGGCGCAGGTAAGAGGGTATCGCGGTGAGATAGAAAGTGACATTGATATCGTAAACAGAGTGAAATTTGATATTTTTTATATAGAAAACTGGTCACTTGCTTTAGACGTTAAAATTATTACACAAACCATTATAAACGCTTTTAAAGGTGAAGAAAAAGCGTATTGATGAGCAACCTTTAGTCTCAGTAATAATGCCCGCTTATAACGCCGGGAAGTTTATTAAAGACAGCATAACCTCCGTACGCAACCAAACCTATACAAACTGGGAGCTTATAATCACAGACGATGCTTCAACAGATACTACAGCAAATCTGGTAAAAGACTTCTGCATAAAAGATCCCCGAATTCAACTGCTACAACTTCCCGGTAATTTTGGTGCCGGGATGGCCCGTAACAAAGCTATAGAACACGCTCAGGGCGATTTTATAGCCTTTCTGGATGCAGATGACCTCTGGGTGCCTGAAAAGCTTGAAAAACAGCTTTTATTTATGCAGAAAAAAAACATTCAGGTGTCTTTTACCAGTTATAACCTTATTTCAGAAAAAGGAGAACCTCTTTTCAAAACCGTCGAAGCCCTACCTGCCATAGATATTAAGAAAATAAAGAAAGCCAATTATATTGGGAACCTCACCGGTATGTACAGTGTGCTGGCACTGGGTAAAATATATATGCCCGTTATAAGAAAACGCCAGGATTGGGCCCTTTGGTTATACTGCATCCAAAAGGCCGGAAAAGCATACGGACTTCAGGAGGTACTGGCAAGCTATCGTATTCGCCGGGAGTCAGTTTCTTCCAATAAACTTAATTTGTTACAATATAATTACCTTTTCTACCGAAAGGCATGTAAATTTGGGGTTTTAAAATCTTTATGGTACCTGTTACAATTTCTTTTTGAGCATTTTTTTGTAAAATCGAGACAGGTTATTCGTGAAAAATAACAGAAGTTTGCCAATTAAATATATAGTACGATCAAATGAATATTCTCGTTTTAGGTTCAGGAGGGCGTGAGCATACACTTACCTGGAAAATAGTACAAAGTCCCAATGCATCAAAAGTATGGGTAGCACCCGGTAATGCCGGTACTGCTCAAATAGCAGAAAACGTCGCGGTTTCCCCAACTGATTTTGAAGCCATTAAAGAACTGGTACTACACGAAAATATACAAATGGTAGTAGTGGGCCCTGAAGATCCGTTAGTACAGGGGATTCATGATTTCTTCCTGAATGATGAAAAACTTAAAAATATTCACGTTATAGGCCCTCAAAAAAACGGAGCAGAGCTGGAGGGTAGTAAAGAGTTTGCAAAAGAATTCATGACCCGACACCACATACCAACAGCTGCGTATAAAAGTTTTACCAATGAGAATATTCAGGAAGGGTACGAATTTCTCGAATCACTCACGCCGCCTTATGTTTTAAAAGCCGATGGCCTGGCAGCAGGTAAAGGTGTCTTAATAC
Organism: Ascidiimonas aurantiaca; assembly: GCF_037646345.1. Lineage (NCBI taxonomy): Bacteria > Pseudomonadati > Bacteroidota > Flavobacteriia > Flavobacteriales > Flavobacteriaceae > Ascidiimonas > Ascidiimonas aurantiaca. Next base: position 60,649 of record NZ_JBBEWR010000004.1, read on the forward strand.
TCAATGATCTGGATGAGGCAAAGACCGAACTTAAAAGCATGTTAATAAATGCCAAATTTGGTGAAGCAAGCCAGAAAGTAGTGATAGAAGAGTTTTTAAAGGGAATTGAACTAAGTTGTTTTGTACTTACTGACGGAAAAGATTATAAAATACTCCCTGCTGCTAAAGATTATAAACGTATTGGAGAAGGTGACACCGGACTCAACACAGGGGGCATGGGCGCAGTATCGCCTCCTCCCTTTGCTAACAATGCTTTTATGGAGAAAGTACGAAACAGTATTGTAGAGCCTACTATTAACGGACTGCAAAAAGACGGTATTCCGTATAAGGGTTTTATTTTCATTGGCCTTATAAAAGTAGGCAATGAGCCTTTTGTTATTGAGTATAATGTACGTATGGGAGATCCTGAAACCGAAGTAGTCATACCAAGACTAAACACAGATCTGGTTACATTATTCCAGGCAGTTGCCGAAAACCGTTTACAAGAAATACAGGTTGAGGTAGATCCTCGCTCGGCAACTACCGTAATGGCTGTTTCCGGAGGATATCCCGAAGCTTATGAAAAAGGAAAGGAGATATATGGACTATCATTGGTAAAAGATGCGCTGATATTTCATGCCGGTACTACCACAAAAGACGGAAAAGTAGTTACCAATGGAGGAAGAGTTATAGCAGTTACCGCGTTTGGTACGAATTATAAAGAAGCCATAAAAAAATCTTACCAAAATATAGAAAAACTAAATTTTGATAAGATGTATTATCGTAAGGATATAGGTTTAGACCTGTAATTTAAAGGTAAGAATGAGAAGATATGCTTTTATCTTCTTCATTGTTATCATTAAATAACTTAAGCTTATATATCCAGTAAATCATAGCTACAAAGCCTATGATACAAAATAGCCAGTTCACCATATTTGCTGTCCACCAGTTATCCATAAATCTAAATACATCCAGAGGATAGAACAGATAATCTACAAAGAGTGACTCGATCCACTTAAAAAAATCTTTCCACATAAAAACTTATATTATTTTTACACTACAAAAATAGAAAAACCTATGATTTTTTCAAGCATATTTAGCAAAACAAAACCTGTAAACTTTGTCTTGCTGCTTGGATATCTCTGGTTATTTTCCGGAATCGCCGTTTTTCTTGTAAAATTTCAGAACAGGGAAGTCCTTTCCTGGGCGTGGTTTTTAAGTGCGGTAGCATTTTTAAGTTTTTCGGTTTTCCTCGTAGATTTTATAAACAGAAGGAATCATCTTGCACAAAACAATGCCTATTCTGTTTTTCTGTTTGTGACCATTACTGTCTCTTTTCCCGCTACGTTTTATCATTTTGAAATTATTTGTTCAGGTTGGTTTTTGTTATTGGCCTATCGCAAAATACTTAGCTTTCGGTCCCATACATCTTTAAAAAAGAAAATATTTGATGCCGGTCTATGGGTATCGGTAGCCTGTCTCTTTTTTAAAGGATCGGTGCTGGCATTCATTCCGCTTTTTATAGGAATAGCCCTATATGCCGCTAAGGATATCAAAAATTTTGTAATTCCGTTACTTTCTGTTGCTACGGTGTTGATTTTTGGGAGTACGTATTTTTTTCTTACGGAAGAAACAGATCGTATTTTTCAACTGTTTTCATTTACTCCAGACATAGATCTTGCCAATTATGATACCGAACATATTTTGTTCCCCTCACTGGTTACAGGCTTGTTAACTCTCATTGCAGCAGGCAATTTCTTTTTAAAGATCAAAACTAAAACAACCACTGTAAAGAATATTTTTGTGTTGGTGATGGTGATGCTTATCACTGCTATAGCCATTGTTCTTTTCGGGCCTTTTAACGAGGGAGCCATTTTAAGCTTTTTGGCGTTTCCCGTAGCCACTTTTGGGGGTAATTATTTACAAAACAGCACCCGAACATGGCTAAGAGAATTGTGGTTATGGCTTTTTGCACTGGTGCCCTGGGTGGTATTAGTGTTGTAATTTAGAGCCAAAAGAAAGGTCTCCGGCATCTCCAAGGCCCGGAATAATATACCCCTTATCGTTTAGCTTTTCATCAATAGCCGCGATCCATAAATGCGTAGTCTCCGGAAAACGCATGCTTAAATAATCCACTCCTTCCGGAGACCCTATAGCCGAAACCAGATGTATGCTTTTAGGGTTCCCCATTTTTTTTAAGGCACTGAATACAGACACAAAAGAATGTCCGGAGGCAAGCATAGGGTCTGCAATGATCAGGGTTTTATCAGTTAGAGAAGGACAGGCCAGGTACTCAACGATAATCTCGAAATCGGTCTTATCTTCATTGGTGTAGTGCCTGTATGCTGAAATGAACAGATTTTCGGCATGATCAAAATAATTCAATAATCCCTGATGCATAGGGAGGCCTGCTCTTAAAATGGAACCTATAACCAGTTGGTCTTTAAGCAAAAAAGCTTCTGTACTGCTTAGGGGGGTCTCCAGAGTATGATGCGCATAATCCAGTTCTTTACTAAGTTCATAACCCAGTACCTCACCTATACGTTCAATATTCCTCCTGAAACGCATACGGTCTTTTTGAATGTTTACATCCCTGATCTCTGCTATAAAATGTTGTAAAACGGAATTCTGTTGCTTTAAATGGTGTATCTGCATGATGCGTTTGTTAGTAGGGTTACAGTTCCAAAAATAATTAATTATTAAAGTATATTTGCAATTCTAAAACCAGGAGATATGTTTAGCGCATTGGCCAATCAAATTTTTGAAGAGAGTATTCGTGATTATCATGTAAAAGATGATGTGAGTCAGATATTGGTAAATCCGCATGCGTCAGATACCATAGAGCATTTGCTATATCGAAAAAACTGGATAGATACAGTACAATGGCATTACGAAGATATTATCAGAGATCCGCAAATAGATCCGGTAGCTGCACTGGAGCTAAAACGCAAAATAGATGCTTCCAATCAGGACCGTACAGATACGGTAGAATTTATTGATAGTTATTTTCTGGAAAAATACAAAAACGTATCCGTAAAACCGCAAGCTACTATTAATTCAGAAAGTCCTGCCTGGGCTATAGACCGACTTTCCATACTGGCCCTGAAAATTTACCATATGCGTGAGGAAGCGGAACGTTTCGGTGCATCTGAGAAACACCGGGAAGCTTGTCAGGCCAAATTAAATGTATTACTGGAGCAGCAAAAGGATCTTTCCACAGCAATTGACCAGCTTCTCGCTGATATTGAAACGGGAAATAAATACATGAAAGTCTATAAGCAGATGAAAATGTATAATGATGAGGAGCTTAACCCCATCCTCAGAGAAAACCGGAAGTAGATATTACCATGAAAGCAGATATGCCTGTCAGTTCACGCCATCTTCTGGTCATACGGCTTTCTGCTATGGGTGATGTAGCGATGACTGTTCCGGTTTTACTGGCATTGACAAAACAATATCCAGAGCTTAAACTTACCGTAGTATCGCGTCCTTTCTTTGCTCCTGTTTTTAGTACCATTCCTAATGTAACGTTTTACGGGGCTCAATTAAATAGTACACACAAAGGTGTAAACGGACTTTACCAATTGTCAAAAGAACTTAGAGGTCTGAAATGCGATGCCGTAGCAGATCTTCACAGTGTACTTCGCACCCATATCCTTAAATTATTTTTTACACTACAGGGGTTGCCGGTACAACAAATAGATAAAGGGAGGAAAGAAAAAAAAGCCCTGACCCGAACTTCAGGAAAAATATTTAAACCCATAAAAACTACCCATCAGCGATATGCAGATGTTTTTGAAAAGCAGGGGTTTCCCATCTCGCTTACAACGCCGGCTTTTCTTACTAAAAGAACACTCACCCCGCCTGTAAATAAAATGGTAGGTGAAGGGCAGAAACCCTGGATTGGGATTGCTCCTTTTGCAGCTTTTAAAGGCAAAATGTATCCTTTAGACCTTATGGAAGAGGTTATAAAACAGCTTGATGCCAACGGGCTATTCAAAATTATCCTTTTTGGAGGAGGTAAAAAGGAAACCGATGTTCTTGAAACAATAGCCTCCAACTATAATTCTGTAATAAATATAGCCGGTAAGTTGTCTTTTGAAGAAGAGTTGCAAGTTATATCAAACCTCAATATTATGGTTGCTATGGATAGTGGAAATGCGCATTTGGCAGCTATGTTTGGTGTAAAAACCATTACACTTTGGGGAGTAACCCATCCTTATGCGGGTTTTGCACCGTACCAACAGCCGGAAGATCTCATGATCCTGGCAGACCGGACGAAATATCCCGCCATACCTACCTCCGTATATGGTAAAAAACTTCCCGAAGGTTATGAAGAGGTTATGCGTACCATACCCCCGGATCTGGTTTATAATACGGTACTCAGAGAAGTTAAATAATACTCTTTTTCAAAACAATACTTTAAAATCAGGTATCTACAACCTGCAATTTAATTCGGTAACTACCCTTTATGAGGTAACTTTTGACCACCGGCCTTAAGTTTTCAGAAAAACGTTTATCCATTTCCAGTTCCCTTTTTTAGATAGATAAAAAGGGGTTTTCATTTTAATAAGGTGTCAAAAAGCTACAGCGTATTTTTTGTTGTAGTCATTATCTCATGCAGAAAGTGATTTCATAAGAGTAACCGGGTAATTAAAAGTTTTTCTTACTTTTAAGAATATTCAGATATACAACCAAAAAAACCTTTATGAAACGCCATGCCCAAAAAAACAAGGTACCTTCTGTTAAAAATGCCGAGTCTGGTAGAAACGGAGTTCATGGAGATATATCTGAAATACATACCAACAAAGTTTCAGGCTCACAAAGAGCAGGTGTTTATCAGCAAATGGCAAACAATAGTTCACGAGTTCAAAAAGCTTCTCATTTTCAGGAACTTTCCAATAAAACAGGATCAGTTCTTCCGGTAGCTGTTCAGCGAAAACAAAACCATACCGGCCTTCCGGATACCCTCAAAACCGGTATAGAAAACCTCTCTGGCCTCTCTATGGATAATGTGAAGGTGCACTATAATTCCTCTGTTCCGGCACAGTTACAGGCCCATGCATTTGCTCAGGGTACACAAATACATTTGGGTACGGGGCAGGAAAAGCATCTCCCACATGAAGCATGGCATGTGGTGCAGCAAAAACAAGGCAGAGTAAGGCCTACCCGGCAAATGAAAGATAAAGTGCCTGTAAATGATGATGCCTACCTGGAAAAAGAAGCCGATATTATGGGTGCCAGAGCCCTTGCTCAAGGAGCGGTTCAGCGAAAGGAAATTTCGCGTATGGCACTTTTACCTCCTTCTGGCGGGAAAGCAGTGGTTCAGCGCTTAACCGGTTTTGAACTTGAAACTTTCATTCCGTTATACCGTAATGTGGAGGGAACGGAAGGCTATGTAGCAGAAGATAAACAAAAAGGATGGGTGAGCAGTATTGGTGATTTTCTCTTTGGAGGGGTCCTTTATGGGCATACGTATGCTGCCGACCCGAAGGGGTATTTTACCGTATCTGCAGACCATAATAGCAAAATGACCCTTGCCCACCAGAGATTGTTACACCTTCTTATGCTTTCCGGGTTTATCAAGCTCGATAGCCCCTATCGGGGTATGGCCATAGCCGAGTATATAACACATCCCGTAGATGAAGTGGGGCATGGTGCCAATTCACAAATTAATATGAGCATCGAAACTACCGAGGCACATATAAAAGCCGTAATAAGAAGACAGTCTTCCGGAAATACATTTTTAATGCCAGACGGGAACGGAGTGCTCACAGGAGTGCCTGTTGGGGCTATAAAAAACTGGGTACAACAACATGCTGAGCAGCCCACGCTTATTCTTAATGCGGTAGATGAGCTTCAGAATATAGCTAAAGAAACGGCTCTCAATTTGCAAAAAACTATGGGAGTACTTCCTGAAGACATTCCTGAGCTTTATGAGGATACTGCCGGAAAACTGGAAGGTAATGACACGCGATCCGGAAAAATCATGGCAGAGGTTATGAGAATAAGTAATGTACTGGGCCTTAGTGCCGTAAACAGCATAAAGTTACCTGGTATGATGAAAGCGAATCATAAAGCGCTTTCCGGATTTTTAACCTATATGGCTACCTACCTGTTGGTTGACAATCTTTCCGTTACCTCTTATATTCCCGAAACCTCTACAGAAAAGAATCTGTTTCCTTACTTTCCCAAAGTGAGGCTCAATACAGCATTAAAGGCACTTCCTAAAGCCGTTTTAAAAGAAAAATACATACCACAATGGGAGCAGATGATAGATGTACTGATTATGGAATCTCATAAGTATAACGTAAGCTATTGGGAAGATAAATATCATTTAGGAGCACATAAAAGTGCTACAGAGAGCAAGCTTTTTGGCGATAAGATCAATGTAATTCCTTCCATGGTCCTTAAAACAGAAGCCCTGGGAAAATTAAAGCAACTCGTCTCTAAAGAAAAACCGGAAGTACCTCTGGGGATCGAAAAGAACCTTCCAGGTCTGGATGAACCTGAAAAAGCTATTTATTCAGCAACCAGACAAAAAGCGATTCCGTTAGAAGACCGCTATTTTAATCAAAAGTTCCCGGAAGGAATTCATACCGGGAATGTTGCCGACATCTTAAAAGCCGAATATGAAGAAACACAAAAACGGATGCTTTCACACATTAGTGAAATCGATATTGAGGATACCGGGAATATCATGGCTCCGAAGACACGCCTAACCTCTTCAGAACTGGCAAAAAGCGAAGCACTAGTTAATATCAGTAAACTGGAAGCATTGGGAGAAAGTATTCATGAAATGGTAGAAATGCAGGAAGCTCAGGAACTCCAGATAAAACATCAAACCCAAAGTTTTACAGAAGAACTGGAAGCACTGCAAAAGCTGGACGCCATAAAAGACGAAGCGAGAATTCAAGAGTTACAGGAAGCTAAAGAAAAAGCCGAGGATGAATTAGACCATTTTGAGACGAATATGGAAGAATTAACAAAAAAAGATCGTGAGCCCATTGAAGCCAGAATGTCCAAACTTGAGAATAAACTGGGGGAATATAGCTCTGAAATTATAGAAACCTATACCGCACCCGATGACAGTGTAAAAGATAAAGAACAATATACCCAAACTATGCTATTTAAAAGGCAGGAACTTCAGGTACGGCAGGCACTTTTACAAGAGGAGTTGTCGCAACTTCAGGCGGCTTTCTACAAAATAGAAGACGATCTTAGAGATAAAGCCGAAGATAAGGTGAGAGATCTGGAGTATGAGCTTAAAAAATACGATCCTGATTTTAAGCAAGGAATGGAAGATCATCTTTTAAAAATTAAGGAAAATGAGGCAACGGCAACAGAGAATGTAGTATATGCCAAAAGTTTACAGGAACGCTATCGTAAGGAAAAAGCAGAACTCGATGACTTAAGAGAGAAAAGTGCAGACTGGTCCACTGTTAGCGAAAAGGCACATAATACTTTTCTTGATCTAAAACAAATTTACTGGAAGAAGGCTCATGATGAAAAGCCCTTTTCAGCACGGTTTTCAAAAGAAACACTCCTTAAGGAGTACAAATCAACTTCTTTTAAGTTTGATAAAACTATCGAAAAATCAGATATGCTTGTTAAAAAGCTCAATCGTATAAAAACCAGTGACGAAGGTCTTTTAAAAAGTATTAGTGAACTGAAACCCAGCCTGGAAATAGCTAAAGAAGATCTTTTGAGTCAATTACAAATATTAGATGAAAGCGTAGGAAACGCTCCGCCCGCTGCCATACTTGACTTTATGGGCCAGGTACTTGAAACGGAAAAAAATCTCCAGGAATTAATTGATCAGGCGCGACAATTAACTAAATAATAGAGATTTTATTTATCTATAAAATATAATTCACAACAATTATAAAACGCTTTAACTTTCTTTTTATAAAGAAAAATCTTATATTTAAGAGTTGATTTATAAATACAACCCTTCAAGTATTATTTATATAATTAAAACATCATGAAAAAAGCTTTAAAACGGGCAAGTATTCTCAAAAGAGAACAACTTAGAAACATTGTGGGTGGCAATCCCTGCAGAGATTATAACGGGCCCTTCGTAGTGTCTTGTGAAGAATTCTTTAAAATGCCCGTTAAACTTCGCATTTGTGTACTAACAAGTTCAGATTGCATACCGTAATCACTTTATTGTTACTTACTTTTTATAGAGCCCTGCTAAGGGTTCATAATTTCTATAAATTTTCAAATTAATAATTATGAAACAACTATCCAGCCTAGGAAAAGCATTAAACAAAAAAGCACAACAGGAAATCATAGCAGGGTGCCCCTGTGGGAACCCTTGTGATAATTACAATGGCCCCATACAGGTAACCTGTGAGCAATATTTTAATTTACCTCCTCAATTTCAGATGTGCGTAATGGTAAGCGTTGAATGCTTTCCACAATAGAATTTTTATACTCATCAATAATCATGAATATTTCATTATGAAACAATTATCAAATTTTGGAAAAGCTTTAAACAAACAGGCACAAAAGGAAATCATAGCAGGATGTTCTTGTGGCCATATATGTGATACTTATAACGGCCCCATCGAAGTGACCTGTGAACAATTCCGCAGGACGCCGCCGCAATTCCAGCAATGTGTAGATATGCTTGAACCCTGTGACCCTTAAAACTTTACTGAAAGAGGGCTGTTTTTTCAGCCTTCCTCGTTTAACAGTCTAACCAACTCCTGTGTACCCGTAAAACCGTATTAAAACAGATGAAGTATTGAATAAAAAGCGCAATGGGAAATCATGGTACTTTGCTCCGGCAAAAAGCACTCCCTGTGATGAGACTTGTTAATCGCTTTTTAAACTAAGAATTTCATAATTATCAATTATTATAACTATTTAACCATGAAGCAAATATCAAATTTTGGAAAAGCTTTAAACAAACAGACACAAAAGGAAATCATAGCAGGATGTTCCTGCGGACACATTTGTGATCAATACAATGGCCCGCTAGAAGTAACCTGCGAACAATATTTTAATTTACCACCGGAATTTCAACAATGTGTGGATGTGTCCGCAGATTGTTTTCCTCTGTAAAACTTTTACCAAAAAGAAGACTGTTTTTCAGTCTTCTTTTTTTGAATAAGGCACTTTTAGAAAGTTTCACACGTACTTTTATACATGTTACTACACATCGTCATAATCAATACGAACGCGATCAGTAAGTACATGAGCCTGACAGGTAAGAATGAGCCCTTCTGCGATCTCACTATCTGTTAGTATCTGATTTTTTACCATTTCGGCCTTACCTTCGGTAATGCGGGCAATACAGCTGCTGCAAATTCCTCCCTGGCAGGAATAGGGCGCATCTATACCTTTTTCCAGTACAGCATCCAGTACGAGTTTGGAAGTATCCATAGTAAAAGAAGTTTCCTCATCGTCCAGAATGACTGTTATTTGTGTTTTTCCCTCCGGTAATTTTTCCGGTGTCCCTTCTTCAACAGGTGTAGAGAACAATTCAAATTTAATAGCACTTTCATCAATACCATGCTCTTTAAGAGTATCTGAAACAGTATTGATCATTTCTTCGGGGCCGCACAGGTAAAAAGCTTCAAACAACCGTTCTTTATGCTTATTCTTAAGTATAAAATTTACCGTAGAGCGTTCTATACGCCCAAAAAGAGCTTCCGGTTCCTGCGAACGGCTATATACAAAATGCACTTTTAATCTTTCAGGGTACTCTTTGGTAAGTTCTATGATCTCATCATAAAACATTGTTTCGGTAAGGCTTTTATTTCCATAAATCAATACAAACCTGCTTTTGGGTTCATCCCTAAGCACGGTTTTCATGATACTCATAATAGGAGTAATACCACTACCTGCCGCGAAAGCAGCTATATTTCTGCTTTTGGATGCATCGGGTTTAAATGTAAAACGCCCTTCCGGCGGATGCACTTCCCATACATCGCCCACTTTAAGGTCTGTGTTTGCATAACGGGAAAACGTACCATCCGGTGTTTTTTTTATGCCTACTTTAAGTACGCCTTCACCCGGGTCGGTACAAATTGAATAAGCACGGCGCAGCTCCTGCCCGTTCAATTCTTTTTTAATAGTCAAATATTGTCCTGCATCAAACCGGAAATCAGCCATATGCGAACCGGGAACCGCAAAAGTTACTACTACCGAGTTGGGGGTAATACGTTCAATATTTTTTATCTTAAGAGAATGAAAAGATGTCATTTGGCAATTTTTGATCAAAAATAAGAAACTTGGAACGGATTGTAACAAACAGTAGTAACTTTATACTAATACCGTACAATTAACACAAGTACCAATCAACTATCTTATGTTTACACACTTCATTTCACTTCAGTGGAAGTCCTTTTTTCGATCGGCCAGTGTTGGAAAAAGTATAGGTCTTCGCATTTTAATGGGTTTTCTGGTAATTTATTTTGGCCTTGTTTTCTTAGGCCTCGGGTTTGGATTGTTCCCCCTGCTTAAAAAAACACTTCCTGATCAAGACCCGCTAAAAATTGTCAACAGCTTCATCATTGTCTGGATCGGTTTTGAATTGCTATTCCGTTTTTTTATGCAGACCCTTCCTGTAATGGATATTAAACCTTTAATGCCCATACCAGTTAGAAAAGGGAAAGTAGTACATTATGTTCTGCTCAGGGCTTTCGTTTCATTTTTCAATGTTCTTCCGTTGTTGGGAATCATTCCTTTTGCTATTATGTGTGCTGTAGAAGGAGGGTACGGGGCCGTAAATATGGCAGGCTGGACATTTGCTATCTTTTTTCTGATACTTACAGTAAATTACACCAATTTTATCATAAAAAAGAAATTTGCTGAGAACCTTAAGGCGTTTTTACCATTTGTTTTGGTAGCGGTAGCCTTCTTTGTGCTTGAATACTTTGAAATATTTAAGCTAAGCAAATGGGTCGGCAGTCTTATGGATGTGTTGGTAGCCAATCCGGTTTGGGTTGTAATACCTTTAGTTATGGTAGTGGTGATGTATTTCTGGAATTATAACTTTCTTAAAAAGAACTTTTATCTGGATGTATCTCTAAAAACCAAAACGCAGGAGGCAAGTACTACCGATCTCAGCTGGACCCGCAGGTTTGGTGATATAGCGCCTTTCCTTCAACAGGACATAAAATTAATATGGCGTAATAAAAGACCGCGAACTACTATTTGGCTGGCATTTATTTTGTTGGCATATGGTCTTATTTTTTACCCTCAGGACGTATATCACAATGAAATGCCCGTGATGTTTGTATTTGTAGGTATTTTTGTTACCGGTATTTTTATGATAAACTTTGGCCAGTTCATACCGGCCTGGGACAGTAGCTATTACTCCATGATGATGTCTCAGAACATACCTCTGCGAAAGTACCTGGCCTCTAAGTTGGGCTTGATGACTTTTAGCGTTATTGTTTTGTATATTTTAAGTACTCCGTACGTGTATTTTGGATGGAATATATTGTGGCTGAATACCGCATGTGCTGTTTACAACATTGGTATCAATATTCCGGTACTCCTCTACGCAGGGTCATTTAACCGAAAACGCATTGATCTGGAGAAAAGCCCCTTTATGAATTATCAGGGTACCGGAGCCGCGCAATGGCTGGTTAGCCTGCCCTTAATGTTGCTCCCTATGGGTATATGGTTCCTTATCTATAAACTTTTCTCGGCAGAAATCGCCACCGGAGTTTTACTGGGTCTGGGTATTTTAGGTTTACTGGTAAAAGATTACCTGATGAACCTTATTACGGCTTCTTATCGTAAAAACAAGTATGCCATGATTAACGGATTTAAACAACAGGGAGAATAACTTTTTATTTTAAAATAAAACACACATTATGATATCAGTACATAATCTTACAAAAAAATACGGTCAAAATACAGTTTTGAACATAGAACAGCTTGACATACCGCAAGGGCAAAGTTTTGGTCTGGTAGGTAATAACGGAGCAGGAAAAACCACTTTTTTCAGTCTTTTACTCGATCTTATTCGTCCTACTACCGGCTATATTGAGAGCTTCGAGGTAAAAGTTAATGAGAGTGAAGCGTGGAAACCGGGAACGGCTGCCTTTATAGATGAGAGCTTTCTCATTGGGTACCTTACTCCCGAAGAGTATTTTTATTTCATAGGTGATTTAAGAGGCCATAACAAAGCCGATATTGATGCCCTTATAGCCCAGTTTGAAGAGTTTTTTAACGGGGAGGTGACAGGGCGTAAGAAATACCTTCGCGACCTTTCCAAAGGAAACCAGAAAAAAGCCGGTATTGTGGCTTCTTTTATAGGTAATCCACAGGTCATAATTCTCGATGAGCCTTTTGCCAACTTAGACCCCACCACACAAATACGACTCAAGAAAATAATAAAAGAGCTTACCGAAAATAAGGATATCACTGTACTTATATCGAGCCATGACCTTATTCATGTAACTGAAGTATGTGAGCGTATCGTGGTTCTCAATAAAGGAGAGGTCGTAAAAGATATCCAAACTTCTGCCGAAACACTTAAAGAACTGGAAGCCTTTTTTGCAGGATAAACTCTTCTACCCCATTTATACAAAAAAGCCCTTTTTTAAGGGCTTTTTATATTTTTACTTCAAAAGCTGCGTATTTTTCCTATTTGGAATACTAAATTGCAAACTTTTAAGTTAACAAAGCACAAGCTTTTTTCATTGAAAAAATCGTTTAACATATGGGTTATTGCCTTACTGGTACTCTTGTGGAGCTGCTCCACGAGAAAAGACGCTTTTGTAAATCGTAACTGGCATGCCCTCAATACCAAATACAACGTATTGTATAATGGTAAAGAAGCGTTGGAAGAGGGAACCGAGACGCTGCAACGTACCTACAGAGATAATTATTGGGAAATACTACCGGTAGAGCGGTTAGACATCAAAGAAGAAATCATACTTCCGGGAACCGAGACTAATCCTAATTTCGAAAGAGCTGAGGAAAAAGCAACCAAGGCCATTCAAAAACGCAGTATGAATATTAAGAACCGAGAGCGCAATCCGCAAACGGATGAAGCATTTTTACTGTTGGGTAAGGCCCGTTATTACGATCAGCGTTTTGTGCCTGCTCTGGAAGCATTTAATTACATTCTCTACAAATACCCCGATAGCGATAAAATAGGAGACGCCAAAGTATGGCGGGAAAAAACCAACCTTCGCCTTTTTAATGAAGAGCTTGCACTTAAAAATTTAAAACGCCTGTTGCGACAGGAAAAGCTCAGGGACCAAACATATGCCGATGCCACCGCCATAATGGCCCAGGCCTATATTAATCTTAAACAACTGGACAGTGCCGTAAAAAAACTGAGAGTTGCCGCCGCATATACCAGAAAAAATGAAGAAAAGGGTCGCTATCATTATATTGTAGGCCAGCTTTATAATGAATTGGGTCATAAGGACAGTGCCAATATGGCTTTCGATAAAGTAATCGCACTCAACAGAAAATCACCCCGCAGGTACATGATCAATGCCCATATGGAAAAGGCAAAAAACTTTGACCCGGCCTCAGAAGATAAAGAAATGATGCTTGAACTTCTCAATAAACTTGCCAATAATAGAGAAAACCGCCCGTTTCTGGATAGAATATACCGTCAGTTAGCAATGTTTCACTTAAACCAGGATTCCATACCCCTGGCTATAGATTATTTTAACAGGTCACTTAGAGTTAACTCCCCGGATACCTACCTTAATGCACTTAATTATGAAAATCTGGCTGCTATTAACTTTGAAGACACCCAGTATAAAATAGCCGGAGCATATTATGATAGTACACTTACCAACCTGGAAGAGAATACCCGTAAGTACCGGTTAATATTTAAGAAGAGAACCAACCTGGAAGATGTTATCAAGTATGAGACCATTGCTCAGGCAAATGACAGTATCATTCACGTTGCCGAACTACCTGATGAAGAGCGTACGGCCTATTTTGAAAAATATATTGCTGACCTAAAAGCTAAAAAGGAAGCAGAGGAAAAAGAAGCCGAAAAAAGAAGTGCAGATACCGGTATTGCTTCAGGGTTCAATACCGCGGGGAATGCCGAAGAAAGTGACCGCTTTTACTTTTACAATATAAACATTGTAGGATATGGAAAGAATGACTTTCGGCAAAAATGGGGACAACGCCCTTTAGAAGACAACTGGCGTCTTTCCGATAAAACCGTTATGGAAGACAACAGGCTTAATACAGAAGGTCTGGCTGCTAATACCTCAAATGAAGATATATACGATATAGCTACGTATATGGACAAGTTGCCCAATGAAACACAATTAGACAGTATTCGAAAAGAAAGAGACTTTGCATACTATCAATTAGGACTTATTTATAAAGAGAAACTTAAAGAGTACACTCTGGCGGCCGGCCGCCTGGAAACCCTTCTTGAAAATAATCCCGAAGAAAAACTAGTTCTGCCTGCTAAATACAATTTATATAAGATCTATCAGATCACAGGTAACGACACCGGTACATTTAGTTTAAAACAGGAAATTATTGCCAATCATCCCGATTCCCGGTATGCAGAGTTACTTCAAAACCCCCAAGCTGTTCTTTCAGAAGATAAAGACAGCCCGGATGCACGATATACTGCATTGTATAAACAGTACCAGACACAAAATTATGAAGAAGTAATTGCGCTTGCAGAAAAATATGCGCGTACCTACAGCGGTGAACCCATAGCAGTTAAGTTTGAACTTTTAAAGGCTAATGCCGCCGGAAGGCTCTATGGCCTGGAAACCTATAAAACTGCCCTAAATTACATTGCGCTTAACTATCCTAATGATCCTTCCGGTAAAGAAGCAGACAGGATACTCAAAGAGTCTGTAAAGCAAATGGAAAACAGGGTGTTCATAGAAGACAGTATTTCTAAGGAAAATTGGAAACTGGTCTTTCCTTTTAACAGAAAAGATACCGCAGAGATCTCAAAACTTTATAAAAAAGTAGAGAAGGCCATTTCAGAGCTTCCTGCCAGAAACCTGTACCTCTCTAAGGATGTATATACTACAGAGCAGATGTTTGTAGTAGTACATGGGCTTTTAAGTAAAGACCGTGCTTTAGGGCTGGAAGAACTGTTAAGAATCAATAAAGAGTACCTGATTGATCATGAGAATTTCGTACTTTTAACTTCCAATTATAAAATAGTTCAAATTCACAAAAATCTGGCCGATTATCTGAAAAAAGAGAATTCCCTTAACCCTATAAATTAAAGCTCATATGTTTTCAGAAAACAAAAAAAGTGTAATAACAGAAGTATCCGGACAACCTAACAGAATAGGTCAGAACACCAAGATAAAAGGAGATATCATTTCTGAAGGTGATTTCCGGATAGATGGTGAACTTAACGGCAGTGTTAAAACTTCGGGAAAAGTGGTAATTGGTAAAGACGGTTCTATTACAGGAAAAGTAGAGTGCGTAAATGCCGATATTGAAGGCCGTTTTTCCGGAGAATTATTCGTTTCCAATGTGCTATCCCTTAAAACAACCGCAGATATTGAAGGTGATGTGGTAGTTGCCAAACTGGCCATAGAACCAGGCGCCACCTTTAACGCTACCTGTAATATGAGAAGCGGGCACGCTGCTGCTACCAAAAAAGTTAAAAATGAGCAGCCAAAAACCGAAAAAACCATTTAATCACTATATAATCCTAACCGGTATTGCCCTGCAAATGGGCATTACCGTGTATCTTGCTTCCTGGCTTGGCAAATGGCTGGATCGAACCTATAATCCTGAAGGCAGAGCTTATACTATTGTGCTTACTCTATTGGGTGTGGGTATAGCTCTTTTTAATGTACTCAGGCAAACCAATAAATTGAACAAATAGCAGTGAACAAAACAATACTGGGCTTTTTCATTAAGTTACTGGTGGGCGTATCCTTGGTATTCTGCCTGCATCTTTTTATATTACATTCGCTTTCCTATCCCCTATGGGCAGATAGGATTTTACTTTCATACCTGATTAATTTTCTGTTGGCATTTTTTATTTTGTTCAGTATTTTTAGCCTGCGTAATACCTTTAGAGAGCAGTTGGGGTTTATTTTTATGGGAGGTAGCCTGTTAAAATTTCTCTTCTTTTTTCTTCTTTTTTACCCTGTTTACAAGGCAGATGGAGACGCTTCTGGATATGAGTTTGCCGCTTTTTTTGTACCGTATCTCACCTGTCTTATAATCGAGTTTCCCGATTTAATTAAAATACTTCGCAACAACGGTTAAACTCCTTGAATTTCAGCATAAAAAACAAGGGAGAACAAACCCTTAAAATTGTTTTTTGATTTTAAGATAAAAGCGTACATTTGCACCGATTTTTAGGCCACCGAATTTATTTGTGCACTATGCAAAGAAAAATTTTATCAAAATTAATGCTGGCGGCGATTTTGCTGCTTAGTTTTAATGCTTTTGGAGGAGATAAGGACAAAGAAGCCCCCGCAGGAGATAAAGATACAAAGAAACAGGAGATCAAAGAATACATTAATCACCACCTTAAGGATTCACACGATTTCAGTTTATATTCTTATACAAATGATTCAGGAGAACATGTTTACATTGGTTTTCCGTTGCCTGTAATACTCTGGGATGAAGGGTTAAAATTCTTTTCATCAGGTAAGTTCCATCACGGAGAAGAGATTGTAGAGGCAGGAGGGATGCACTACCGTTTATACCACGGCAAAATTTATCGTACCGATGCACAGGGTACTATTAATTACGATGAAGATCATCACCCCACCAATGTAAAGCCATTGGATCTTTCCATTACCAAAAGTGTGTTCATGATCCTTATTACAGGGCTTTTAATGATACTTTTATTCAGGGGCCTTGCCAGATCATATGCCAATAATCAGGGTATTGCCAAAGGTGTAGGAAGATTCTTTGAGCCCATTATTTTATATGTAAGAGATGATATTGCCATTGCCAATATTGGAGAGAAGCATTACAAAAAGTACATGCCCTTTTTACTTACCATCTTTTTCTTTATATGGTTCTTAAATATGTTTGGGCTTACCCCGTTTGGGGTTAATGTTACCGGAAACATAGCTATAACCTTTTCACTGGCTATACTTACGTTCCTTATTACAAATTTTACAGGTACTAAAGATTACTGGTTACACTTGTTTGACCCTCTAGGTAATTCCATGCCCTGGTATGGTAAATTGCCTCTTTATATTATTTTGATTCCCATTGAGATTTTGGGAATGTTCATTAAGCCTTTCTCACTCCTTATTCGTCTCTATGCCAACATGCAGGCAGGACACATTGTATTAATGAGCCTTATAGGGTTAATGTTCATTTTTAAAAACTGGCTGGGAAGCCCGTTATCGTTTGTACTGGCATTTGCCATATCTCTTATAGAGGTTATGGTAGCCTTATTGCAGGCATATATTTTTACCATGCTTTCTGCATTGTACTTTGGTTTTGCTTCCGAAGAGCATGCACATGAAGAAGCACATTAACATTGAATGTTTAATTTTTAAATACGAATAATTATGACAATTCCAGGAATCGTAGGTGCAGGTCTGGTAGTTATCGGTGTAGGTATCGGTATCGGACAGATTGGTGGTAGAGCAATGGATGCTATTGCCAGACAGCCTGAAGCATACGGAAAAATTCAAACAGCGATGCTTATTGCAGCAGCGTTGATTGAAGGTATCGGATTTGCTGCATTATTTGCAGTATAACAAAAAAACAGAGGCTGCAACGGTTGGTTGCAGCCCTGTTTAAAAATTAAGCATTGCATTACAATAAAGACGTAACAACATGGAAAAGTTATTAGAAGAGTTTTCATTAGGATTGTTTTTTTGGCAGACCCTGCTTTTTATTTTGCTTTTTTTCCTGCTAAGGGCAGTAGCCTGGAAACCTATCCTAAAAGCAGTTAATGACCGTGAAGACGGCATAAAAGATGCCCTTGCCGCTGCAGAGAAGGCCCGTAAGGAAATGCAGAACATCAATGCAGATAACGAGCGTATTCTTAAAGAAGCCCGTGCAGAGAGAGAAATTATCCTTAAAGAGGCTCGTGAAATAAAAGATAAAATTATTTCTGATGCCAAAGAGAGTGCCCAGACAGAGGCAGACAAAATAATAAAACAGGCGCAGGAAGCTATTGAAAGCGAAAAGTTGGCGGCTGTGGCAGATCTTAAAAATCAGGTAGCTATACTTTCTGTTGACATTGCAGAAAAAGTTATGAAAGAAGCCCTTGCCGATAAGAAGAAACAGCTTTCAATGGTAGAAGATATGTTGGGTGAAGTAACCCTAAATTAATAAAGGATATGGCAGGAACCAGAGCAGCAATACGTTATGCAAAAGCAGTACTCTCCCTGGCATTGGAACAGGGTAAGGCAGATATAATACATGCCAATATGAAGCATGTTTTACAAACCATTGCCAAAGAAAAAGAACTTCAGGATTTTCTTCAGAGCCCGGTAATTAAATCGGAAGTGAAAAAATCAGCCCTCAAAGAAGTATTTGCAGAAGCAGATGCCGCCACCATACGCTTAATAGATGTACTGATAGATAATAAGAGAGTAGCTTTATTGTATGAGGTAGCCGGGAAATATATTACCTTACACAACGAGCACAAGGGAGTACAATCCGCAGTGGTAACCACCGCTGTTCCTTTAACCGATGATTTAAAAAACAAAGTACTCGGGAAAGTAAAGGAACTCACAGGAAAAGAAGTGAATCTGGAAAGTAAAATAGACGAGAGTATTATTGGCGGTTTTATTTTACGTGTGGGCGATTTACAATATGATACCAGTATTGCAGGCAAATTGTCTGACCTAAAAAGAACATTTACAAGTAATTAAAGAATATTTAGATAGTAAAATCTAACATCTCACAGTTAAAATACGAATAAAGATGGCAGAAGTTAAACCCGCTGAAGTATCAGCAATATTAAAAAAACAACTATCGGGATTTGAGGCCGAGGCTTCTCTTGATGAAGTAGGAACCGTTTTGGAAGTGGGTGACGGTATTGCACGTATATACGGTCTTTCCAATGCGCAGTACGGCGAGTTAGTAGAGTTTGAAGGAGGTTTGGAAGGGATTGTACTGAACCTGGAAGAAGATAATGTAGGAGCCGTACTTTTGAGTCCTTCAAGAGAAATTAAGGAAGGAGCTATTGTAAAACGTACACAGCGTATCGCTTCTATTAAAGTAGGAGAAGAAATGCTGGGGCGTGTGGTAGATACTTTAGGAAACCCCATAGATGGTAAGGGCCCGATAGGAGGAGAGCTTTATGAAATGCCTCTGGAGCGTAAGGCCCCGGGTGTTATCTTCCGTCAGCCTGTGAATGAACCCCTGCAAACAGGAGTAAAGGCAATAGATGCCATGATCCCTGTAGGAAGAGGTCAGCGGGAATTAGTTATTGGTGACCGTCAAACCGGTAAAACTACCGTTTGTATCGATACCATTATTAATCAGAAAGAGTTTTACGATGCCGGAGAACCCGTATTCTGTATCTACGTAGCCATCGGGCAAAAGGCATCAACCGTAGCAGGTATTGCCAAAACCCTGGAAGACAAAGGTGCACTTGCCTATACCGTTATTGTTGCGGCCAATGCATCAGACCCTGCTCCTATGCAGGTATATGCTCCTTTTGCAGGAGCCGCCATCGGTGAGTATTTCCGTGACACCGGTCGTCCTGCTTTAATAGTGTATGATGATCTTTCCAAGCAGGCAGTTGCTTATCGTGAGGTATCATTGTTACTTCGCAGACCTCCGGGACGTGAGGCGTATCCTGGTGATGTATTTTATCTGCACTCAAGATTGCTGGAGCGTTCTGCAAAGGTGATCAATGATGATGATATTGCCAAAGGAATGAACGACCTTCCGGATAGTTTAAAGTCGGTTGTAAAAGGAGGAGGTTCTTTAACGGCACTTCCTATTATTGAAACACAGGCGGGAGACGTATCTGCCTATATACCTACCAATGTGATCTCTATTACAGACGGGCAGATATTCCTGGAGTCTGATCTGTTTAACTCCGGTGTACGCCCTGCCATTAACGTTGGTATCTCAGTATCCCGTGTAGGAGGTTCGGCACAGATAAAATCCATGAAAAAAGTAGCAGGTACCCTTAAGCTGGACCAGGCACAGTTCCGCGAGCTTGAAGCTTTTGCCAAGTTTGGTTCAGACTTAGATGCAGCTACCCTTAATGTGATTGAAAAAGGAAAGCGAAATGTAGAGATCCTCAAGCAATCACAGAATGACCCATATACTGTAGAAGACCAGATAGCCATTATTTTTGCAGGATCGAAAAACCTGTTGAGAGATGTACCGGTAGAGCGCGTAAAAGAGTTTGAAAGAGAATATCTGGAGTATCTCAATACAAAACACAGAAATGTTCTTGATACGCTTAAATCTGGAAAGCTTACCGATGAGGTAACTGATGTCCTTACTGATGTGGCTAGAGAGCTTTCTGCTGGCTATAAAGCATAATTAAAACCTGCCGGGATCTCCGTAATTGCAGTTATCATCTGTAATTACAGGATCTTCTTCAGGAATTTACTAAATAACCATTTTGCAGGGAGCAGTTATAGAAGGGAAACCGTTAAAAAAGTAAAACTTCTTCCTCAATTCTAATTCTTAACTGGAAAGAGAATGGCAAACTTAAAAGAAATACGCAACAGGATCTCATCGGTAAAATCAACCATGCAGATCACCAGTGCTATGAAAATGGTTTCTGCAGCCAAACTTAAGAAAGCGCAGGATGCCATAACTGCCATGAGGCCCTATGCAAACAAGCTTACCGAGCTTTTACAAAGTCTTAGCGCCACTCTGGATGCAGACAGCGGAAGCAAATTTGCAGAAAATCGTGAAGTAAACAGGGTGTTAGTAGTAGCCATTACTTCCAACAGAGGATTGTGTGGAGCCTTTAATTCCAATATCGTTAAAGGAGTAAACCGTTTGGCGGGAGATACTTATAAAGGGAAACAGGTTGACCTGGTTACTATAGGTAAAAAAGGAAATGACATCCTTAAAAAGAAGTTTGAGATAGTCACTAACAATAATGAGGTTTTTGACGATCTTACTTTTGAACATGTAGCCGTAGTGGCCGAACAGCTTATGAACCTTTTTGAAGAAGGGCAATACGACAAAATAGAACTGGTATATAACAAGTTCAAAAATGCAGGTACACAGATTGTGATGACCGAACAGTATTTGCCTATAGTTCCGATTTCACACGAAAGCACTACCAATGTAGATTATATATTTGAGCCTGAAAAAGCTGAAATTGTAAAAACATTAATACCTAAATCTCTTAAAACACAGCTTTATAAAGCTGTTAGAGATTCGTTTGCCAGTGAGCACGGAGCACGTATGACGGCTATGCACAAAGCAACTGATAATGCCGGGGAACTCAAAGATGCACTTACCCTTACCTATAATAAAGCACGACAGGCAGCTATTACCAATGAGATCCTTGAGATTGTTGGAGGTGCAGAGGCCCTTAATAATTAAATCACATAAGGTTACTTAATTGTGAGATTCAAAGACATTCTTTTAATCTCTAACCTTTAAAAATAAGCAAATCCCAAAGCTTGATCCAAGCTTTGGGATTTACTTATTGAACCCGTTTTTATAAGGTAAGGTCTGCTATGTCATTTTATTCCTGAATGTGTTTGCTATTTTTATCAAACATTGCTTGCATATCATCACAAATAGAAGTTTTGTCGCTTCTTTCATATACTTTTTCCGGACGGGTCTTACCATTCAAGAGATTGTGCTATCTAAACCAGTTGTAGTAGAATTGCCGAAAGCTACAGATTTTCGGATAGTCCAGGATCTTTGAGGTCTCTCACCACAAAAACTCCCGTAAACAGGTTTTCTGCTTCGTGTTTTGAAGCCACCTGTACTACCTGTCCCATACTTACCCACTAAATTTGCAACCCCTGGCTAAAGCACTCGTTTTTTAACAATAAATAACTCATTCAAAAGTTGATTGCAAAATTAAAATTCTGTTAAACCTAATAAAAATGTCAAGATTTTATACCTTTGCATTACCTATGAAGCAAGCTTTTCATAAAATATCATCCTTTTTGATGGCTTTTGTAGTGCTGTTTTCTACAATGTCATTTACTGTTGATATGCATTATTGTGGAGATAATCTGGTTGAAACTGCCGTATTCCAAAAAGCAAAAGGTTGTGGGATGGAAATGGAAAATCCTTCAACCGGGGGTTGTTCTGTTAAAATGAAAGATTGTTGTTCTGATGAGCAGTTGGTAGTTGACGGTCAGGATGAACTAAAAATATCTTTTGGCCAAAAATTTTTCGTTGCTTCATTTGTTTATACGTATATCCACATATTTGAAAGTATAGATAAAAAGGTTGTTTCTTACCAGGAATATATACCCCCTCTCGTTGTCAGGCAGATCTACAAGCTTGATGAGGCATACTTAATTTGATTTTTAAATAATAGATTTACTGTCCAGTGGATGATCTTCCATTAGGATAATTTTCCGGCCGTTGGCAGGCAGGTATTCGGTGTTTTCTCAACATCAATGTCTAATTATTTAATTATCTAGTAAATGCTAAACAAAAGCATAAAACTTCTAATAGAGAACAAACTTGTTGCAGTACTATTACTCGTCTTTTTTATAGGCTGGGGAATTGTAAATGCACCTTTTAACTGGGATACTGGTTTTTTGCCAGCTAACCCGGTAGCCGTAGATGCCATTCCAGACATTGGTGAAAATCAGCAAATAGTCTTCACCAAATGGGATGGTCGTTCGCCACAAGACATAGAAGACCAAATCACGTATCCATTAACAACATCACTCCTGGGTATCCCGGGAGTGAAAACCATACGAAGTTCGTCTATGTTTGGTTTTTCCAGTATCTATATCATTTTTGAAGAAGATATAGAATTCTATTGGAGTCGTAGTCGCATTCTCGAAAAGCTAAACTCATTGCCCAGTGGGCTACTTCCAGAAGGTGTCAATCCAGCTTTGGGTCCTGACGCTACCGGTTTAGGTCAAATATTTTGGTACACACTTGAAGGTCGGGATGAAAATGGCAAGGTTACCGGCGGATGGGATTTACACGAATTGCGAAGCATTCAGGACTACTATGTAAAATATGCTTTGTCGTCTGCAAGTGGAGTATCAGAAGTGGCGTCCATAGGTGGTTACGTTCAGGAATACCAGGTAGATGTGAATCCAGAATTAATGCGACAATACAATATTGGGCTAAACCAAGTTGTAAAAGCCGTAAAAGAAAGTAACAAAGATATTGGAGCCCAAACATTAGAAATAAATAAAGCCGAATATCTTGTTCGTGGCTTAGGTTATATTAAGTCTATTGGTGACATAGAAAATGCGGTCGTTGCATCTGAAGATTATACGGCAATTAAAATTAAAGACATAGGCAAAGTGTCATTGGGTCCGGCAACTCGAAGGGGAATGTTAGACAAAGAAGGTGCAGAAGTCGTGGGGGCGGTTGTGGTAGCTCGTTATGGTGCAAACCCGATGGAAGTCATCAATAATGTAAAAGAAAAAATAAATGAGTTAAGCCCTGGGTTACCTTCTAAAGTATTGAGTGATGGAAGAACATCACAAGTAACTATTGTGCCTTTTTATGATAGAACCGAACTCATACAGGAAACACTGGGCACACTCAACGAGGCATTGACATTAGAGATTCTGATTAC
Organism: Ascidiimonas aurantiaca; assembly: GCF_037646345.1. Lineage (NCBI taxonomy): Bacteria > Pseudomonadati > Bacteroidota > Flavobacteriia > Flavobacteriales > Flavobacteriaceae > Ascidiimonas > Ascidiimonas aurantiaca. The sequence goes on from NZ_JBBEWR010000004.1 coordinate 84,266, forward strand.
CATTTTGGTTATCATCATTATGGTATTTAACCTTCGAGCCTCGGTACTCATATCGGGGCTTCTGCCCGTTGCAGTTTTAATGGTGTTTATTGCCATGAAATTTTTTGGCGTAGATGCAAATATCGTGGCGTTATCTGGTATCGCTATTGCCATTGGCACAATGGTAGATGTGGGTGTCATACTTTCTGAAAACATTATTAGGCATTTAGACGAAAACAATGAAAAACTGCCTATAAACACCGTTGTTTATAACGCTACTGCAGAAGTTTCTGGTGCGATCGTTACCGCAGTAATGACCACAATTATCAGTTTCATTCCGGTTTTTACAATGATAGGAGCAGAAGGTAAATTATTCAGACCTCTGGCATTTACTAAAACATTTGCACTAACAGCATCGATTATCGTAGCATTATTCTTAATTCCGCCTTTTGCAGCATTCTTATTTAGAAAGAAAAGCCTACAGAAACTATCAGGCTATATAATCAATGGTCTGTTAGTTGTCTTTGGTATTGTGGCCATAATTTATGGTTCTTGGCTGGGATTAGTCCTTATTGCGTTTGGCATTACTGCTTTTTTAAAATCACAGGACAGAATTACAGAAAAACGCGCCAACCTCTTAAACATAGGGATTTCTGCATTTGCTATAGTATTTCTGTTAGCAGAATATTGGCGACCGCTTGGTGTTGATAGAAGCATCCTTTGGAACTTAATTTTTGTTGGGCTTATTTGTTTCGGACTATTGGGTGTATTTACCTTATTCAGAAAACAATACACACGTATCTTAAAGTGGGCTCTTGCCCATAAATTATTATTTCTATCCATACCAACACTTATTGTCATTGCTGGTTTTTTCATAATGAAAAACACAGGTAAAGAATTTATGCCTTCATTAAATGAGGGTTCATTCCTGCTAATGCCAACCTCAATGCCCCATGCAGGAGTTGAAGAGAACAAAAGGGTTTTACAGCAGCTAGATATGGCTGTAGCCAGTATTCCTGAAATTGAAACTGTAGTTGGTAAGTCAGGTAGAACAGAATCAGCTTTAGACCCAGCACCTTTATCAATGTATGAAAACGTCATTCAATATAAACCGGAATATATATTGAATGAAAAAGGCAAACGCCAGCGATATAAGGTCAATGATGCAGGGTTTTTTATTAGAACAGACGGAAATTTGACTGAAAACCCAAATAATACCATAAGTACTGAAGAAGTAGAGAAAGCTCGAAAAAGCGGGAAAAAGGTTTTTAGTACGGTTAATGAATCTTCAGATAATTTAATTCCGGACGATGACGGCGAATTTTTTAGAAACTGGCGACCAGAAATAAACTCGCCTAATGATATTTGGAACGAGATCGTAAAAGTAACCAAACTGCCCGGAGTTACTTCAGCACCTAAACTGCAACCCATTGAAACACGGTTGGTAATGCTTCAAACAGGAATGCGTGCTCCTATGGGAATAAAAGTAAAGGGGCAAGACCTAAAACAAATTGAAGCTTTTGGAATTCAGTTGGAAGATATTTTAAAGGAAGCTGAAGGTGTTAAAACAGAAGCAGTTTTTGCAGACAGAATAGTTGGAAAACCTTATCTGTTAATTGATATAGACAGAGAAAAACTGGCACGTTACGGAGCCTCAATTGATGATGTTCAAAACGTGCTAAGAGTTGCAGTTGGCGGAATGGTACTGACCCAAACCGTTGAAGGCCGTGAACGTTATGGTGTTCGCGTTCGCTATCCAAGAGAACTTCGTGATAAACCAGATGATTTAAAGAATATCTATGTTCCGGTTGAAAAAGGAAGCCCGGTTCCGTTAAGTGAACTGGCAAACATTCGTTACGAACAAGGTCCGCAGGTCATTAAAAGTGAAGATACCTTTTTAGTGGGTTATGTACTGTTTGATAAGTTAGATGGATTTGCAGAAACAAACGTAGTTGAAAATGCCCAGGCTCTAATTCAGCAGAAAATTGATTTGGGAGAATTGGTAGTACCCAAAGGCATTAACTATCAATTTACCGGAACGTATGAAAATCAATTGCGAGCAGAGGCAACCTTATCTGTGGTAGTGCCACTGGCACTGTTAATTATCTTCCTGATTTTGTATTTTCAATTTCGTTCTGTTACCACTTCTTTAATGGTTTTTACGGGAATTGCAGTAGCATTTGCAGGGGGTTTTATAATGATTTGGTTATACGGTCAGGATTGGTTTTTAAACTTTAGTTTTTTTGGGGAAAACTTACGGGACTTATTCCAAATACAGACTATTAATTTAAGTGTTGCTGTTTGGGTTGGCTTCATTGCACTATTTGGTATTGCTACCGATGACGGTGTAGTAATGGCAACATACCTAACCCAGACATTTGATAGAAACACCCCTGAAACTAAACAGGAAATTAGATCATCCGTCGTAGAAGCTGGAGAAAAACGTATTCGTCCTTGTTTGATGACTACCGCAACCACCATCTTGGCATTACTGCCAGTTCTAACATCTACAGGGCGTGGAAGTGATATAATGATTCCTATGGCAATACCAAGTTTTGGCGGAATGCTTATCGCATTGATTACGTTGTTTGTTGTGCCCGTTTTATACAGTTGGAGAGCTGAAATGAAAGTGAAAAATGCAAAGTGAAAAATGCAAAGTGAAAAATTATGACTAAAGGTATATTGAAAAATAAGAGTTACGAATTCGCAATAGAGATAGTAAGGTTATCTCAAAATTTAGTGAATGAAAAAAGAGAATATGTATTGAGTAAACAACTTTTAAGAAGTGGTACTGCGATTGGAGCGCTTATTAGAGAAGCAGAATTCGCTCAAAGCAGCAAGGATTTTATCAATAAAATGAGTATTGCTTTAAAAGAAGCGAGCGAAACATTGTATTGGCTGGATTTATTGAAGGATACCAATTATATCTCTGTGGCTATTTATGAGCAATTGTATTCCATTTGCAAAGAATTAGTCGCAATGTTAGTAAGCTCAGTAAAAACGACAAAATCAAAATTATAATGGAAACTTTAATTCAAAATAAAAACAAACTTGTTTTTAGTCGTTCACTTTTCACTTATAATTTGAAGAGAGCATTCGCTTTTAGCTTTTCACTTTTAGCTTTTCACTTTATAAGCGCACAACAATTGGAAACTCTTATTAATGAAGCTCTGAAAAACAGCCCGGAAATTCAAAAATTTGAATTACAATACAGTATTGTTTCAGAAAAAGTAAATGAAGTAAATGCCATTCCAAATACTGAATTTGCAGTGGGTTATTTTGTTAGTGAACCCGAAACAAGAACAGGGGCTCAACGCTTTAAGGTATCAGCAAGACAAATGATACCCTGGTTTGGATCGATAACCGCCAGGGAAAACTATGTCAGTTCACTGGCCGATGCCAAATATGAGGATATTGTTATTGCCAAGAGAAAATTAGTTGCTGCCGTATCACAGTCTTACTACAATTTGTACGCCAATAAAGCCAAACAAAAAGTATTGGCTCAAAATATTAAATTGCTTGAAACGTATGAGACAATGGCCCTTACCTCTCTAGAAGTTGGTAAAGCTTCGGCAGTAGATGTATTGCGATTGCAAATGCGTCAAAATGAACTGGAACAACTAAAAGAAGTATTGGCCCAACAATATTTGGCTGAACAAACAACACTTAATAAGCTTTTAAATCGCAATAAAGATGTGGTTGTAAATGTTGTTGACGAATTAACCATTCTCTCCGAAACTACTTTAGTAAATATCGAAGATTTATCCCTCCATCCCGAATTGATAAAATATGATAAACTCTACCAGTCTGTTGAGCAGTCAGAACTGTTAAACCAAAAGGAAAGCCTCCCTATGATTGGTTTTGGACTAGATTATGTTAATGTGGAAAAACGACCCAATATGGATTTTAGTGATAACGGAAAGGATGTGATAATGCCTATGTTATCAGTATCAATCCCAATTTTTAACAAAAAATACAAATCGCAAACCAAACAGAACGAGTTTCAACAGCAGGAAATAACAGCTCAGAAACAACAGCGATTGAATAAACTGGAAACGGCTCTGGATCAAGCTGTGAAAGATAGGATCTCTGCAAGAATAAGCTATGAGACCCAATCCAAAAATTTAGAGCAAGCCAATGACGCTGAAGAAATTTTAATTAAAAGTTATGAAACAGGAACAATAGACTTTAACGATGTTCTGGATATTCAGGAACTACAATTGAAGTTTCAAATAAACCAAATAGAATCGGTGAAAACCTTCTATGTACAAACAACAATCATAAATTATTTAAGTAACTAAAAACAAGTATAATTTAAAATTAATAACAATGAACTTTTCAAAGAAAAACCACGAATACAAAAACAACAATAAAAATGTTGTGAGTAAAAAAGTAAAATTAACAACAATTGTAGCAGTAGCCTTTTTAAGCCTATCTGCCATGTCTTGTAAAGACACTAAAAAAGAAAACACCCATGATAATGATTCTATGCACTCAGAAATGGATCATGATAAAATGAGTACACCCAACCATACAAAGGAATCTAATACACAGGATTCAAATGCCCAAAAAGTACTGGCAGATTATATGGCTCTTAAAGATGCTTTGGTAAATGATGATAATGCAAAGGCAAAAGAATTGGGTACTGTATTGGCTCAATCTTTAAGATCATTTGATGCATCTGGCTTTTCAGGTAAAGAGCAGTCTGAATTAAACGATATTATGGAAGATGCTATCGAGCACGCTGAACACATAAGTGAAAGCGATATTAAACACCAACGTGAGCACTTTAAAGTTTTGAGTAAGGATATTACAGATATGGTAGCTATCACGGGAACACAAGTGAAACTATACGAGCAATTTTGCCCTATGTATGATGGTGGTACAGCCTGGTTAAGCACAAAGGAAGAAGTGCGTAATCCATACTATGGAAGCCAGATGTTGAAATGCGGAAAGGTACAGCGAGAAATTAACTAAATAAAACCAACATGTTTAAAATAATCATTATGCTGTGTGTTTAATGATTATTTTAAACATTAAAGGTTACATGTAACCATTGAAAAACAATAAGAATAAACACGTGAAAATTGCAAAAATCATAGCATTGATTTTATTGGTTGGATTTGTGGGCATACAGTTTGTGCCTACAGATCTCAACCAAAGTGATACCGTGCCAAAAACCGATTTCTTCTTAGTAAACAACACTCAAGAAAATATTAGGACATCATTAGAGGTATCCTGCTATGATTGTCATAGTAATAACACACAATATCCTTGGTATAACAAAGTACAACCTATTGCCTGGTTTTTAGAAAACCATATAAAACACGGAAAGGAAGAATTGAATTTCAATGAATGGGGTACGTATTCCAACCGAAGAAAAAACAGCAAACTAAAGTCAATAATTAGTCAGATCAAAGGTGATGAAATGCCATTGGCATCTTACACCTTAGTTCATAAGGATGCCAGGTTGTCCAGATCTGAAAAGGTCTTGATTATTGATTATATGAAAAAACTAAAAGACAGTTTATAATGAAGCCCTTAAATGAAAAGGGGATAAAAGATAGCCCTCCCCGTTTTAGACACTATAAAAGAAGAATGAATTAAACTAATTACCAAAGTATATGAATTGTTGTTGTTTCTGGTAGCGCACGTATCTGTATTACCCCATTGGAACAAGGGGGTTTTATGTTGAATAGTATCAAAGAAAATTAAAATGGAACATCACGAACACCACAAACACCATAACCATGAAAACCATCCCGAGCAGAAGGCAGAAATGAACCATTCTGGTCATAACCCTGCTCACGGAGAAATGGGGCATGACCATCACAAAATGATGATAGAAGATTTTAAGCGAAGGTTTTGGGTCTCTGTCATTTTAACCATACCTATTCTTGTATTATCACAAATGATACAGAAATGGTTGGGGGTAAACTGGAATTTCACAGGCAGTAATTATGTACTGTTTGCTTTATCGAGCGTTGTTTACTTCTATGGTGGATGGCCATTTTTAAAAGGTTTGGTAAATGAGTTGAAGAAGAAGTCTGTAGGAATGATGACCCTCGTTGCCGTGGCAATTTCGGCAGCATATTTTTACAGTGTTGCTGTTATTTTTGGGTTTGAGGGTAAAACGTTTTTTTGGGAGTTGGCAACGCTTATCGATGTGATGTTGATTGGCCATTGGCTTGAAATGCGTTCCATTTTGGGCGCAAGTAAAGCCTTAGAAGCTTTGGCGGCACTAATGCCCAATGAAGCCAATTTGGTTGATGGAAACCAAACTCGCAAAGTTAAAATAAGTGAGTTAACCAAGGGCGATATCATACTCATTAAACCAGGTGAGAAAGTTCCAGCTGATGGCGTTATAGTAGAAGGTAAAAGCGACCTTAATGAAAGTATGCTTACTGGTGAAAGTAAGCCTGTAAGTAAAACAGTTGATGAAGAAGTAATTGGTGGTGCTATAAATGGTAATGGGGTCATCAAAGTAAGAGTAAAAGGCATAGGAGAAGGAACCTATTTATCCAAAGTGATACATATGGTACAGACCGCTCAAAAACAGAAATCTAAAACGCAACGTTTGGCAGACGTAGCAGCAAAATGGCTTACTGTAATCGCATTGGTATTAGGTTTCGGCACGTTCTTTACTTGGCTCGCCCTGGGAGAAGATGTATCGTTTGCCCTGGAACGTATGGTTACCGTAATGGTTATCTGTTGTCCGCATGCCCTGGGACTGGCAGTACCTTTAGTCGCTGCAATTTCTACCAGTATTTCTGCTAAAAACGGACTCTTGATTCGCAACCGAACAGCATTTGAAGCTTCCCGAAAAATATCGACTATTGTGTTTGATAAAACCGGAACACTTACCAAAGGTTCACACGAAGTAGTACAGATTGTCCCATTATCACCCGAATATGATGAAACAGAGCTCTTAAAATATGCAACTGCCGTTGAAAATCCTTCCGAACATCATATTTCCAAAGGATTAAGACGAAAAGCAAAAGAGGAAAATATTGAGATCCCTTCAGTAACCAACTTCAAGTACAATGCAGGTGTTGGTGTAAGTGGAACGGTTAACGGAAAAAAAGTACAAGCGGGGGGGTATTTACTAATGGAACAATTGAAGCAAAATGTTACAGAGGATAAAGACGAAGGCATAGAAACCAAAATATTTACCATAGTAAATGATGAATTAATAGGCTTCATAACCTTCGCCGATGAAATTAGGGAAAGCTCTTATGAGGCAATTGAAATACTTCAAAAAAACAATATTAAAGTCTCTTTGCTCACAGGTGATAATAAAAAAGTGGCAAAAGATGTAGCCAATAAATTAGGTCTTGATGATTATATGGCAGAGGTGTTGCCAGACCAAAAGCAGGAAAAAATAACAGAGCTACAGGCCATGGGAGAATTTGTTGCTATGACCGGTGATGGTGTAAACGATGCTCCCGCATTAGCACAGGCAGATGTCGGTATTGCTATTGGCTCCGGAACTGATGTAGCCGCTGAGACTGCTGACATTGTTTTAGTCGATAGCAACCCAAAAGACATAGCCAACTTGATATTATTTGGTAAGGCCACTTACCGCAAAATGGTTCAAAATCTAGTATGGGCAACCGGTTACAATATCGTGGCTTTGCCATTGGCAACAGGGTTTGTACCCGGGCTAATGATAAGCCCTGCATTTGGCGCAGCTTTAATGAGTATCAGTACGATTATTTGTGCAATTAATGCGCAAACACTCAAAGGAATTCTACAAGCAAAAGTATAATATGGTTAATAGAAAAACAGCCTTAAAAATTAGAAAAACACACAGGTATTTAGGTCTTTTTTTAGGCGTTCAATTCCTGTTCTGGACAATTAGCGGAATGTATTTCAGTTGGACAAATATTGATGATATACACGGCGACCACTTTAAAAATCCGGATTATCAACCTCCTGCTTTCAAAAATTTAATAAGCCCTTCAAAACTCGATATTACCAAAGGGGTCCATACTATTGAATTGAGAGATATTGACAACACACCTTACTATTGGGTAAATAAAGAGCAATTATACAACGCTATGGATGGAAGTACAAAGAATAGCATCACAAAAGATGAAGCTCTGTATATCGCCAAAAACTATATGAAAAGTGATTTGGTAATTGAATCTGTTGAGCAAATCAATGAGGCAGGAAAACACCATGAGTACAGAGAAAAGTTATTACCAGCCTATGTTATTTCATACAAAACAGACGCAGCTTTAAAAGCCTATGTGTCTATTAAAGACGGGAGATTTCAAACAGTAAGGCATCGTAATTGGCGCATTTTTGATTTTCTATGGATGACGCATACGATGGATTATGAGGGTAGAGACAATTTCAACACTACCATCTTAAGGGCTTTCTCACTCTTGGGTTTGATTACCGTATTAAGTGGCTTCCTATTATGGTACACCTCATCACCCTCTATTAGAAAATTATCAAAACGAAAACAAACAAACAAATGAAGAAATATATAATTTACATAGCATTAGTAGTCCTGGGATTACTGCTTGGGTGGTTACTGTTTGGTAACTTATCAAACAAGCAAGCAGAGCATGATCACAATGAAGTAACAGAGACCAATAAAATGTGGACCTGTTCAATGCACCCACAGATTATGCAACCCGAACCCGGCGATTGCCCTATCTGTGGGATGGATTTAATTCCTGCAGAAAGTGGTGCCGATGGTTTATTGGCAGACCAGTTCAAACTTACAGAAAACGCTATGGCCTTGGCCAACGTCCAGACATCTATAGTAGGTAGTGGTAAACCGGGTGGCAACACCATAAAGTTATCAGGAAAAATAGTAGAAAACGAAGAATCTAATACTGTACAGGTAAGCTATTTTTCCGGGAGGATTGAACGTTTGAATGTGAGCTTTACAGGAGAAGAAATTCGTAAAGGACAATTATTAGCCACCATTTATTCTCCCGAACTGTATGCAGCACAACAAGAGTTAATTACCGCAGCTTCCCTAAAAGAATCACAGCCCAAATTATATCAGGCAGTTAGGAATAAATTAAAGTTGTGGAAATTATCAGAAGGTCAAATCAATAAAATTGAAACTTCTGGCAAGGTGTTAGAAAACTTTCCTGTATATGCTACGGTTTCCGGTACGGTCTCAGAAAAATTAGTGGAACAGGGTGACTATATAAAGCAAGGCCAGCCACTGTTAAAAATAGCAGAACTCAATACAGTTTGGGCAAATTTCGATGTCTATGAAAATCAGATTGATTTATTCAAAAAAGGACAGGAAATGGTAATTACTACCAAAGCATACCCTAACAAGGAATTTAAAGGTGAAGTCTCATTTATAGACCCGGTGTTAGATACACGTACAAGAACCGTAAATCTAAGAGTTGTGTTAAACAACACAAACGATGAATTTAAACCAGGAATGTTTGTTGAAGGTAAAATTGGAAGTATTTCTTCAACCCAAGAACAGTTGCTAAGCATTCCGTCAACAGCAGTCTTGTGGACCGGAGAGCGCTCAGTAGTGTACTTAAAAAGCAGTCCTGATGAACCGGTTTTTGAAATGCGCGAAGTAAAATTGGGTAATACCATAGGAGATAACTATGAAGTGTTAGATGGTCTGGAAAATGGTGATGAGATCGTTACCAACGGAACTTTTACCGTCGATGCAGCGGCTCAATTGCAAAGTAAAAAATCAATGATGAATAAAAAGGGAGGTAAAGCAATCACAGGACACGAAGGGCATTTAGGTATGCAGGAAACAGCGTCAGACACCGGGAGTGATCACTCAGAAATGAATAAGAGAATAAAGGTCTCCTTAGATTTTCAAAATCAATTGAAAACGGCTTTTAATGATTATTTAAGCTTAAAAAATGCATTGGTAAAAGATGATGCAAAGAAAGTAGCCAACGATGCAAAGAAATTACATAATACATTAAATCTGATAGATATGACATTATTGAAAGACAAAAAAGCTCATGATCACTGGATGAAATTAGAAAAAGAATTAACCTCCTCAACCAAATCTATCGCAGAAACCTCAGATATTAAAAAACAGAGAAATCACTTTAAGCATTTATCATCACATTTGGCCACTGCCATACAGTTGTTTGGGATCAACGAGAAGGTTTACAACCAATTTTGCCCAATGGCAGATAACAACAAAGGTGCTTATTGGCTGAGCAAAGAAGAAAAAGTACTAAACCCGTACTTTGGTGATGCAATGCTGACCTGCGGAGAGGTGAAGCAAGTAATAGAATGATCAATTATTTGGCAGGAAAACCATTAATTTATAAGAACCCCTCTTATTTCAACAGGCGGCACAATAAAAGGTTTGGGTTACCATGATCTTATTTAACGATTAAACTAATTTATTTAAATTGTCAGATTAAGTCTTAACTATTACACATTGTGAAAGTTAATTTGCTTATTTTCAATAGTTAGAGATTGAAAGGATGTTTACGGATCTCACTATTTAATATAGCTGCCTCGCAAATTACAGAAAGACATTTTTATTTTCTGGCATTAAATTTGGTTTGTATATTTAAAACATTAAAAAACAACCTATGAAAGCTTTTTTACAAACTACCAGTGTACTGGTTATTATTCTGGCCGGTTTTTCCAATTGTGCAGGCTCCAAAAAGTTACAGGAAACCCTTCCTTTTACTTTGGGAGAAGTATATGCCCAAAAATGGACTGGTGGGGCACGGGGCAGTGGTTCAGGCGTGAATTTTTTCGTGGCAGTTAATAATCTGCCGGAAGGGCTGCAGCTCGACAGTGTTTATTTTAGAGGAAAAAAAGTGACGCTCGAGGCTGAAACAGTACCAAAAGGGCAGTTGTTTGTGGGTCGCTTTTTAAATACCACGGCTGAAAAGCACGATCTTATTATGCATGCCGATCCTAAAAAAGAAGTGGGAAACAAACCCCCTGTAGTCAAAGAGAAAATACCTTTTGAATTAACAGATGACCAGGCAGTAATAAGCTACCGGTACAAAAACAGAAAGTATTATTACAAGATTGAAAACGTAGTTGAAAAACGGGCCGAAGCCTATCCTTCCGCTCCCGTAAAAAAGGGATTATAAGCTTTGTAAACCGCTCATTAATCAATACTTTTAGTCCGGAATTTGCAAAACCGGTAATAGTTGAGCGCGCTTCAGAAACTCTTTAAACATACTTTTATTTACGGCCTGGCAACAGTATTGCCCAGAATCCTTACCGTATTACTTACCAGGCTCTATACAGATAAGTTCCCTACAGATGAGTATGGAGTAGTGAGCCTTGTTTTTGCCTGGATGGTTTTCTTTAACGTGGTCCTTTCTTACGGAATGGAGACCGCCTTTTTCCGGTTTATCAATAAGAAAAAAAACCCGGAAACCGTACAGTCCACTGCCCTGGGCATGCTACTCATTTCCTCTCTGGGTTTTCTGGTACTCATGTTACCTTTACGCGATTCAATAGGGGCCTTTACCAATATTCCGGTTACCTATATTACCTATGCCCTGTTTATTTTGGTATTTGATGCTCTGGTGGTTATCCCTTTTGCATGGCTTCGCCATCAACAAAGATCTATAAAATATACCTATATAAAAATAACCAATGTGGTTATTAACCTGTCTCTTAATCTGTTCTTCTTTTTAGCTTTACCGTTGCTTTCAGATACGACCGAGAACTCATTTTTGAAGTTTATAGACCAGGGAGAAAATAAGATAAGTTATGTATTTATGGCCAATCTTGCTGCCAGTGTATGTACGCTTTTATGGCTGCTGCCACTGTATGTAAAGATCGGGCTCCGTATCCATACCAACATTGTAAAGCAAATGCTACGGTACGGGCTGCCTGTATTAGTAGCCGGTATGGCTTTTGCTGTTAATGAACACTTTGATAAAATTCTTCTGGAAAAGCTGTTGCCTCAGGATATTGCCCGTTCTCAGGTAGGAGTGTATAGTGCCTGTTATCGTTTAGGAGTGTTTATGACCCTTTTTGTAACTGCTTTTAAACTGGGAGTAGAACCCTTTTTCTTCAGTCATGCCAAAGATCGGGATGCTCCCGAAACCTATGCCCGTATTACTCTCTACTTTTCCATTTTTGCTGCGTTTATCTTGCTATTCGTTGTGGTGTATGTAGATATTTTTAAAATGCTGCTAATTGCCGAAGCATATTGGGAGGCTATGTGGATCGTTCCGGTTATTCTTATTGCCAATCTTTTTCTAGGGTTGTATCACAATCTCTCGGTATGGTATAAAGTAACAGATCGTACCCGGTACGGGGCCTATATTTCAGTGGTAGGGGCACTCATTACCTTAGTACTTAATGTGGCGTTAATTCCCGTAATTGGTTATAAAGGTTCGGCATTGGCTACCCTGGTTGCCTATGGTACCATGATGATACTTTCATATGTCATTGGCAGAAAAAAATACCCCATTCCCTATAAGGTTTCAAAAATAAGCATGTATCTGGGTGTATCCGTTTTGTTTTCTATACTTTCTTTTTACCAGTTTCAACGAAACCTTCTCATAGGAAACGGGTTACTTTTAGTATTTTTGACCATTGTGTATTTAAATGAAAAAGATCAGTTCCAAAAAATAATCAGTAAAAATGACCATTAAAATTATTAATACTTCCGGGCACGCATTGCCGCATTATGAAACCGAAGCTTCGGCAGGAATGGATCTCAGGGCACATATAAGTGAACCTGTGGCTCTCAAACCCCTGGAGCGGGCCATTGTAAAAACCGGGCTCTTTATTGAACTCCCTGCAGGGTTTGAGGCCCAGGTACGGCCGCGAAGCGGCCTGGCTGCTAAAAACGGAATTACCGTACTCAATGCACCCGGCACCATTGATGCCGATTACCGGGGAGAAATAGGTGTGATACTGGTAAACCTCTCCAATGAACCGTTTACAGTAAAAAACGGAGAGCGTATTGCCCAGTTAGTGATTGCCCGCCATGAACGTGCCCAATGGGAAGAAGTCACCCAACTTTCAGATACTTCACGGGGAACCGGAGGTTTCGGAAGTACCGGAACCCGATAAATAAAACATACAAAACAAAATGTATTCATGAAGATTATAGTACCCATGGCCGGGAGAGGTTCCCGGCTTCGTCCGCATACACTTACCGTTCCCAAACCGCTTATTCCTATTGCGGGGAAACCCATTGTGCAACGCCTGGTAGAAGATATTGCCGGTGTTTTGAAAGAAGATCTGGAGGAGATCGCATTTATTATTCATAAAGATTTTGGAAAAGACGTAGAAAAACAATTACTGGAAATAGCTGAAAAACTAAATACAAAAGGCACTATTTATTATCAGGACCAGCCCCTGGGAACCGGCCATGCCATTATGTGTGCCAAAGAATCCCTTTCGGGCCCTTGCGTGATTGCCTATGCCGATACGCTGTTTAAAGCCCATTTCAATCTGGATATTTCTGCCGATAGTGTGATATGGGTAAAAAAAGTAATCAATCCCGAAGCCTATGGCGTGGTACAACTCAATCCTGAAGGAGCCATTACCGCACTTGTTGAAAAACCCAAAGAAAAGGTTTCAGACCTGGCCGTAATTGGTATTTACTACTTTAAAAAAGGAGAAGAGCTTAAAGCAGAATTACAAGAGGTTCTTGAAAAAAATATCATTCATGGAGGAGAATATCAGATAAATGACGGGATTAAGGGAATGATGCGAAAAGGAAAAAAGTTTGTGCCCGGAGAAGTCGCCGAATGGATGGATTGTGGTAATAAGAATGTTACCGTAGATACCAACAGCCGTATGCTGGGCTTTTTACAGGCAGAAGCAAAAGAAGTTCTGGTGTCTGAAGACGTAGAATTGGAGAACGCTACCATTATACCGCCCTGTTATATTGGCAAAGGGGTAAAACTCATTAACAGTACCATAGGCCCTAATGTATCACTGGGAGCGCATTGTATCGTAACCGACTCAAACGTTAAAAACAGTTTAATACAAACACATACCACCATAAAAAATGCTAACTTAGATCATGCAATGATAGGTAATCACGCTACCTTTAATGGTAATTTTACCAGCGTGAGCCTGGGGGATTATTCCGGTTTGGAATAGATTTTGAAGGGCTACCTTTATAAAAGCAGATGCAACCGTGAAAAACCGTATGTACATATCCGTATTTATTAGCTTATTCATAAGCAGTAGTATCACGTATGCACAGGAACCCGAAGTAAGTGCCGATGTATCTAATGAGATCGTTACCGATGCGTTTCAGGAACAGTTTTTTGAAGGGTTGAAACAACATGCCATAGAGAACTATGAAAAAGCAATAGCAGCCTTTCTTAATTGTAAGAATATTGACCCTGAAAATACGGTGGTAGATTTTGAACTGGGTAAAAATTACCTAAAACTGCATCAGTACTACAAAGCAGAAGACCATATTCTAAAAGCCGTAAATGCAGATCCTGCCAATACCTGGTATCTCGATGTACTTTTTAAAGTATATGAAATGCAAAATGCCACGCATAAGGCCATAGAATTGGCAGAACGCCTGGCAGATACGAATGATCGTTATAAAGAAAGTCTCGCTTCCTTATATACCCGTTCCGGAGCTTTTGATAAAGCTCTTACCCTTTTAGACGAGTTAGATGCTGAACAGGGTGTTACTGTATCGAGACGTAATTTGCGATCGCAGTTGCTGGCCAGAAAAAATAGCAGGGTATCTGCGATAAAACAGAGCGTGGTAGAAAATACCGATCCGCTGCCTGTTCAAAATCCGCTCGAAACCATACAAACCGAAATAGACCGTCTGCAAAGTATTTCTGATTTTAAGGCACTCGAAGAGTTTACAGATGAGGCACTTGAAACCTATCCTTCACAATCTGCCTTTTACTATGCCAATGCCTTTGCAAAAAATAAGTTAAGCAAACACAAAGATGCAATTTATTCACTGGAAATGGCGTTAGAGTTTCTGTTAGGGAACCCCTCCTTAGAGCAGCGCATTTACGGGCAAATGATCATTGCCTATACCGGCCTCGGAAATTTAGAGAAAGTTCGCGAATATGAAAAGAAGATGAAAAAGGGATCATGAAAATAAAAGAGTACATAAAATATAAAATTGCTGCAGGAGTATTCCTGTTGTTATTTTTTATGGCAGGTTGTGGTAGTAACAAAGTACTGGTAGAAGGAAAGATCGATAAAAAACTTCAGGCGCGTACCATTATAAAAAATCACTACAATGGAGAGCTTAGCTTTAAAACCATACGCGGGCGTATGCGTATTGATTATAAAAACGGTTCCGAATCTCAGAGCTTTACCCTAAGCTTCCGTATGGAAAAAGACAAAACCATCTGGCTAAGTGCTCCTTTATCAGTGATTAAAGTACTTATTACCCCAGAGAGGGTGAGTTTTTATAACAAACTGGATAATAGCTTTTTTGATGGCGATTTTTCATACCTCAGCAATCTCTTAGGTACTGAACTGGACTTTACTAAGGTGCAGAACCTTCTGCTGGGACAGGCTATTTTTGATCTTAAAAAAGAAAAATACCATTCTGATATTGCCGAAAACACCTATAGGTTAAAGCCCGTTAAAGATTTTGAATTATTTAAACACCTTTTCCTCATAGAGCCGGCCCATTATAAAATGGCATTGCAACAAATAGCACAACCCGGTGCGTCAAGGCTCCTGAACGTAAATTACAAAACCTACCAAAAAGTAGGAGAAAAAGTTTTTCCAAACACTATAAAAGTTACCGCGCTTCAGGGTAACGACCAGGTAAATATTGATATTGAATATCGCAATATAGAATTTGACCAGCACGTAAGTTTTCCCTACAATATTCCCCGGGGGTATAAAGAGATCGCTTTAAAATGATGAAAAGTATCCGGAGACACCTTTGGTTTTTAGGTTTATGTGTACTCATGGTTTTCCCTTTGCAGGGACAAACCGGTGAGAAAGCTGCTCTGGAGGCCCGTAGAGCCCGTTTACAGAAAGAAATACAGCAAATCAACTCCTTACTCAGTAAAGAAATAAAAGAGCGTAAAACCGTTCTGGAGCAGGTGGAGGACATAGATCGTAAAATTCAGAT
Source organism: Ascidiimonas aurantiaca (assembly GCF_037646345.1). Taxonomy (NCBI): domain Bacteria; kingdom Pseudomonadati; phylum Bacteroidota; class Flavobacteriia; order Flavobacteriales; family Flavobacteriaceae; genus Ascidiimonas; species Ascidiimonas aurantiaca. The sequence continues at coordinate 100,284 of NZ_JBBEWR010000004.1, forward strand.
ACGAAGAGAGCTTATTCGTGTTACCAATCAGGAGGCCAACCTTATTAACAGAAGGCTCAATCAAAACCTGAAGCAAATAGAAAAACTGCGTACTGATCTTACCCGCCTTAAAGAAGATTATGCGCGTATGATACGGAAATCGTATCAGAGCCGTTCCCGCCAGAGTCGTCTTATGTTTATTCTTTCTTCCGAAAATTTTCTTCAGGCCTATAAGCGGCTTCAATATATGAAACAATATACCGCGTACCGTAAAGAGCAGGGCCAAAAAATAGAACAAACCACTACAGAATTGCAGGAGCGCAACAAAACCCTTATTTCCCAGCGTAAAGAAAAAGAAGCACTGGCCCAGGCAAACAGAGAAGAGCAGCGCCGCTTTGAGCGTGAAAAAGATATGCAGGAAGACCTGCTTGCCTCCATTCGTAAAAATGAGGGACAGTACAAAACGCAGATACAACGCAAACAGCGCGAGGCCCGTGCACTGGACCGCCAAATAGAAAAACTGATACGTGAGGCCATTGCAGAATCTAATAAAAAAGCAGGAAATACGGCCAATACCTCCACCTTTGCCCTTACTCCGGAAGCAAAACTCATAGCCAATAACTTTGAAGCCAATAAGGGCCGACTGATCTGGCCCGTAGAGAAAGGTGTAAAAAGCAAAGGCTACGGTGCATATCCCGATCCGGTATATCCGGGGGTAAAGCACTTTAATAACGGCGTTACCATTGCCACCGAAAAAGGTACAAGGGTACGATCCGTTTTTAACGGAGAAGTATCTGCCGTAATTGCCGTGCCCAATGGTAATAAAGCCATACAGGTACGCCATGGTAACTTTATTACTACCTATTACAATATTGCGCGGGTATATGTTAAAAAAGGCGATACAGTAACTGCACGCCAGGAGTTGGGTGAAGTATTTACCAGCCCTTCTACCGGAAAGACCGAGCTTAAATTTTTTCTCTATAAAGACACCCGCAGGCTCAACCCTGAAAAATGGATCTATCGGATGTGATATCTAAACTTTTAAACAGGATCTCTGTAAACAAAAAGTTTTAAAGCAATTACCCTTAAGGGCATTAGAACTACAACCGTGAAAACAGTTGCCAGAAGATAGTGTATCTGTAATTTTAAACCTATACCGTACAATAGATTAGCGCAGATATAGAAGAATACGATAAAAACAATAAAGCGAAACAATTTACGCCTGTGATGATCTGTTTTAAATAAATACCTCAATTGTACCCAATATAAAAATACATAGTTAATGGCATACACAATAATGAAGGCCAGTTTTTCATGTACCTGTAAAAAATCTACCGCAATAAATAAACCAAGGAACACGAAGCCATAACTCGCTAAACTCACAAGTACATATTTTATAAATAAGCGCTTGTTTTCTTTGGTCAAAATAGTATTCAATCTAAACATTTTCAGAGATCGTATTTTAGGCCTCTTTTTTTTCAGCCAGAACAATGGTCCAGGGAAGGGGAGATTCTACAGCAATGACTTTTCCAAATTTTTCTTCAACCAGGGTAATGATCGATCTTTTAGACCAGTTATTCAGATGGCCGGGGGTATTGCCAAATCTGTTTAAATATTTTAACCGGCACATGTTTAAAAAACACCATAAAGGCTCTCTGGGGACTCCCAGTATTAAATACTTTTTTGATACTCTCTTTATTTCCTCCAGAGCCACTTCCGGATAATCCAGATGTTCCAGCACCTCTAATAAGAAAACAAGATCTACACTGGCATTATTATAGCTGAGTTCATAAACACTCTCCTGAAATATATGAGTGTCCGGGTTATTTTTTTTTGCCAGTTCTACAAGTCTTTCAACATATTCTGATGCGGTTATATTTGGGATCATTTTACGTAACCGTATCGTAGATCTCCCTTCTCCGGCGCCTATTTCATGGGCAGAACTTACATTTTCAGTTTTCTCAAGGAGTCTGCCTACCGATTCAAAATAACGATTTACCAAATATTTAGCGATAAAACCGGTATCCTCGTACTTCCCGGAAAAATCTTCCACTTGTGGCGTCGCTTTCAGGTTTTTATGGTCAATTTTTTTCAAAATAGTTCTTCTTTAACAAATAGAGTATTTTTTCCTGATTGTGCCGAATACGATTAAGCATATCTGCCACAAAAGCAAGTGTCATTAACAACAAGGACATTCCGCAAAGAGAGAGGGCTATGATACCTATACTTTTGTAGGGGGTAATCGTTGCATTCATAATCCAGTGAACCAGTACAAACCCTCCCATAAGTAAGGCTATGAGCATAACAAAGAGCGCTATTGAAAAAAAGAATTGTAAGGGCTTATAATCCTTTAAACACTTAAAAATAATAAGAGAAGTTTTAAAAGCGTATTTAAAAAGATTATTGGCAACTCTGGAAATACGATCATCAAAATAGGTTACACTAACAGGTACTTGTGCAACTCTGTAACCCTTATCCAGTAAGTCAAGGATAGTTTCATGCGTATATGTAAAATTTCCCTGTAAATTTAGGTGCAAAAGGCAATCTTTTGAATAGGCTCTGAAGCCACAGGAAGCATCCTGTATTTTAGTATTGCTTACCAAACTAACTATTTTACTTATTCTGCGATTTCCCCAAAACTTAAGGCGTGGCATTTTTTCAGGACGCGCATTGGCAAATCGGTTCCCAATACAAAAATCAGCCTTGTTATTTACTAAGGGAGTGATCATGGCTTCTATCTGGGTTGCATCAAATTGCCCGTCAGCATCTGTACTAACCAGTACATCTGCATGTACTTTTAATGCGTAGGTCAATGCGGTTTGAAAAGCACTGCCTACCCCTTTATTACCGGTATGATTAATAACCGTAGCACCTGCTTTTAAGGCCTCTTGTTCGGTATCGTCGCTACTACCGTCGTTAACCACCAGTAATTCCAGACTCGAAAAGTCATTAATTCTTTTTGGGATAGAAGTAAGTACTTTATGAATAGTTTGCCCTTCATTAAGAGCAGGCATATACACTATTATTTTTTTTGACATCCCTTTTTCCAAAATACAATAGATTAAAAATATGTATGTAAGAGTACTACATTAAGGCGTAGCTCATTTAACAGATATACAAAACAGAGAATTTGACTTCCTGTAACAAACCATTTAGTACCTATAGTAAGTTTTGAGCTTAGAAAATAATACCCTGTTAAAAAACCCGGTAATAAAATTAACCAGTATCTACTAAAACCCGTTCCTGCCACAATAAGCCCCGCCATAACCAGAAGAATAGAGATAAATAACCACTTCATTCCCTTAGTTTTTTTCGTAACCAGATACCCTAAAATAAAGCTAATAATTAAAAACAGGCTTCCCAAAAAATTTCTGAGCCCGGTTACAGGCACAAAAAGAGAAATAAATGCAGGGATACCGTTGGTTCTGCTTACCTCATAGTGCTTGATGAGCCCCAATCCCGCTTTTATGTTATACAAAAAGGGGTTTTCTGATTTAAAACGATCAAAATAGCTTATTTCAGATACATTATTCTGTTCTATATGATATACATATTTAAACCAGAAAACAAAAGGCAATATAAGTAGCAACAGATAGGGTAATAAGGAGTATATGTTGCGTAGAGAGTGTTTTTTATAATACTCATAAAAATGATAGACTACCAATACCCCCATAACCAGATATAAATACCGGGTCATGGCCAGTAACAAAAACAAAGCAAACAGCTTAAGTAAATTTTGTTGTGTATATGCAGTATTGAAATAATACATAAAGCCCCAAAAAGCGAAAAATAAGATAGCTTCAGGATAGAGGCCCGGGAAAAAACTGATAGCATGTGAATTAACCGCGGTGAGCGCCATAATAGACAAAATTACCCTAAAATCAATGTTTTGTTGGGCAAGAAAGAGATACAGATACCTAAACCCTAAAATAGTTAGGAGAATATGGAGCAGTTTTCCCAGTACAAACCCAAGGGTAGGAACGGTACTTATTTTAAAAAAAGCAAGGATAAACGGGATAACCGGGGTAACGGTAGAAGGATTTCCTGAAAAATAATACTTTCCCAGTAAAATATTATCTGCAATTTCAGAATACGTTAGTTCATCTCCCTGTAAAGGAATAATAAGCGTACGTAGGGTTGCCAACAGGCTGAAAAGAAAGATAAATGAGAAGATTTTTTCTCTTTTAATAAAATCTTTGAGGCTCAATTTTTTACTTTTTCGTGCATACATCGAGGCACCAGTTTAAAGATCTAAAGTTACAGTTAATTTTTTATTCACTTGTAAGTAAGGATCTGTAAACGGGCATATATGGTTAGTATTTGTTTATAACCGGTGCTTGAATAATTAAAGCATCCTTTTCATTAATACACTTCTTTTTTTCGTATTTACGCTTACCACTTAATATTCAGAAGTACTTCTCAGAGGAGTAGATAAAGAATTAACAAGACGTCTTTTACCCAGATTAAATGCTGAATTACCTCCAAAATGGATTCGGGAACCGAATTTTACAATTAATTTATCAAATTTGGATACATTTTTTAGGGCATCATCAGCAAAACTTCCACCTCTTGCTATAGGAGCTAAAGATAGAAGAGTATTTCCTATAAGTGTTGATGAGATATTCATCCAGTCACTTCCAATACTTCCTTCTGCCCAACCAAGTGCACCTGCCTGCCATCCTGCACTTCACCAGAACCACCAAATAATGTAGACATGCTACTTAGATATTCACTTGAAGCGGTTTTAGTTGCACGGATTACAAATCCGCGCTATCGGGAGCTATTAGGTTTTAGCAAAAAAAACAAAAACTAAGTTTTAAATTACTCTTAATGATCATTTAGTTTAATAATGTTAAATTCAATATCATTAACTGAAACAACTCTTTCTTTACCTTTTGGATGCTCAATGAGGACGTATTCAAAATTTGGTTCTAAATAGTAAAACTCATTTTTGAAAGAAACCAAATGAATGAAATTCGCATTAACTATTTTGATTTTCTCATCATTTAATACATCTAAAACTGATGAATCCGACTTTTGATTTACTACAATTTGAAAGTCGGGAAGGGATTCAATATCAGTAATTCTGCTACTTGCACCATAAAAATCAGCTCCATACCCATATACTTCAAGATGATACCTAGAGTTTAGTACTTTTTGCTCAACTAACAACTCCCAATTAGCCTGAAACCAATTATTTAAATTTTCTGAATACTTGATTTCTTCATTGTCTTTGAGAAAAAGAATAGCGCTGCTCCAAGAAGAGTTTAGAAATGTTGCAAAGCTTTTAATAGAATCGTCAATACTCATTTTATAGATTGTTTAAAAAACTTAATTCCTGATTAGTTGGTAATCTTTTATAACCTTTACTTCCAGGTATTGAATTATCAAATTTGACTCTTTGTAAAGTGCCAACGGGTGCTTTAGGGTGATTATTTGGAATAAACCCTTTTACTCTGTCAGCAGTTATATCAAGGACACTACCATCTTTAAAATTAATTCGGACTCCTTTTTCTAAATTTCGTGTTTGGCGAATATCATATGAATGAAAAGCTTTGCCAAAAATTGTATTAACTTTTCTTGACTGAACAAAATTTCCAATTCTACTCGGCCCAAACCCTAAACCCGAACCTACTAATCCAATTTCAGCACCAGCTCTATAAACCGAACCTATATTTTCTCTGGCTATTTCACTGGCCACTTCGCGCATTATAGCAGCATTTTCGGCATACTCCCTCCTAAAATCTCTTACAGGCTTAAAAAATTCACGAGAAGCTCTCGTTGTTTTGCCTCTGAATTTTTGTAAAAAATTCCTATTGTCAAAAACGGTTACTTCGTTTAACGAAATTGGTGTTAATAACTCTGAAGGAACGTCGCCGGTGCCAAACCAGACCTTTCCCTGAAAATCTGTTGCTGTACCTCCAAGAATAGAGAACGCACATGGCCTTCCTCCTTTAGTAGTACAACCACCATCAGGGTCAGTTACACTTGCAGGGTTATTCGCCATCGCCAGATACGGACTAAAAAATTCTCCATAAGGATCAGGACTTATCCATCGGCCTATACGAGTATCATACATTCTTAGCTGGAACGCACTTAAACCAGTCTCCGGGTCTTTTTCCTGCCCCTGATATCCATATCGATAGGTACCATCAGTTAGCTGTGTATGGGGCATCACCATCCCAAAAGGATAATAATCGGTAGCGCCTTTTAGTTCCCGGTTACTTCCTGTCCAGCCTACGAGAGCCCGTACATTCCCTAAATGGTCGGTTAACTGATATACACTGGCACCCGTTTGTTTAAAATAAACCCCTAAACGGCCACTGCCGTAAACGGTATATTCCTGAGGGGTACTGCCCCGATAGACGGCCAGCGTGGTGCCGGAAGCATCCCGTACATAGTATTCGGTTTGTATCAAAGAACCTGTGGTATTATAACTTTCTTTTCGTACGCGGTGCCCCCGATCGTTATAATAAAACTTAACTAAAGGTACGGTATTTTTCTGTATTTCAGTAACCAGTCCGCTGGTATTGTAGATATACGTAATACCTTCGCCGGTATTCTGTACCAGTTGCCCGATACTGTTATACACGTAATTATTCCCGTCCTGATCTTTAATATCATCGGCATTGGTGGTGCCGGTAACGGCATCGTCCACCCGTAACAACTGGTTGGGTTTATCGGTTTTATAGGTATAGGTAAGCTGGTCCATGGCATTACTGCCACTGCCGGAACCCTGATTACGGTTTAGGGTTTGTATGTTTCCGTTGGCATCATAGGTAATACCCGATACGCGGTAGTCGTTGCCACTGCTCTCTATAAACCCATCTACATCCAGTACTTTTGCGGAAACGGTACTTCCGTTTTGTGCATGGAACCCGGGACTTAGTGTAATACTTACAGTGGCTTCCAGGGTTAGGCTCTGGCCACTGACGACAACTGCTGTTGAGGTAACATGGTCCTGCAGGCCACCGGTACCCTGAGGATCGCTGTATTGCCCGTAATAGGCATCGGTAAGCCAGTTGTTGCGGTCGTACTGATAACTATACGTATGTTGTGCCCCGGTCAAGCGGCGGTAGGTATTGTTCCAGCGTACGCCTTTAATGTTACCGTTAAAGAGGTTGGTGCCATATGTAGTACTTTCTACTTTTCCGTTATTCCGAAGGTAATCGTTATTGTGATAATCAAGGGCCATCCCGAAAAAGTCGTTGGTATCTCCACCGGGATCCTTACTTTGTGCCAGGCTGGGGTGATTGATCCCTTTTAACTGCCCTGCCATATTATATACATAATCGATCCCCTGCAGAGGTTGTCCGCCTACCGGGGCCAGTTCGGTACGTTTTAGCGCTCCGTTCTCATAGTATTCATATTGGGCGTGTACTGTATAGGTGGTACCATTGACTGACGTTTCTACCATTACCAGTTGTGAAGCGTTATTATACTGGTAGCGGTGCTCAAAATATTCGGACGGGCTGTGTTTTTGAAATATCACTTTGCTTACCAGCCCTTTAGTGGCGTCGTATTCGTAATCAATGGTTTTTATGCCCAGGCCCTCTATCTGCTGTACCATCCATACTACCCGGCCATATACGTCATAACTGTACCAGGTAGTAGCGGTAGCGGGGTTTTGGGTATAGGTTTTTACCACATTACCGGCCACAAAGCTTTGGGCCGGGTAGTGTACGGACAGGCTTCCCAAAGCGGCAGATAAACCCGCGATATCCGGGCTGTCAAATACGGTAAACTGTTGTTCTTTTCGGGTACCTGCCGGTAAAGAAGTATCAGGATTAGCCGTTGCAAAGGCAGTGCTTACGAGTACCCCGCTTTCTACGGGCCTGCCCAGGGCATCATAATTGGTATAAGAAAACTCGCCTGCGGCCAGTTGTTTGCTGTTTTGGGAATAGCGTATTTGCCCGTCGCGGCGGTATTTAAATTGAGCCGTGCCTTCGTCGGGGCTGGTGGTTTCCAGTAACTGCCCCAGAGAGTTGTATTGAAAGGTAGTAGATAAATGCTGTAAGGGCTGGCGACTTTCGGTAAGGCGGCCGGCTCTGTCATAAAAATTGAGTGAGTAATCATAATAGTTTTCAAAATGGTCTATACGCACCGGGGTGGCCGGGTTGTAGTTTTTGCGGTCAACCACTGCAATACGGTAAAAACCGGGTGGCAGGTTACTGGTATCACCGGTGATCCGTTCTTCGGTAATAAGATCATATACCCACACCGGGAACGGCCCTTGAAAGGGCTGTACTATGGTAAGTCCGCCAGATCCTTCGGGAATATGTACATCTACATATCCCTGCTCTTTAATATAGGCGCTGTTGGGGCGCCTGTTTGGGTCTGTAATAAGAACAGGCCCTTCTATGTGCGGGCTGCGGGCCGTAGCCAGGGTGTTCCCGTCAGAGTCGGTAAACACCACATTTTCCACCCCGTGTACATCCCTGCTTACGGTTTTAAATACCTTACGGCTAAGAATGCTGTAGGAAGGGTCGTTAAAGGCTCCCTGCCGGGTAAGCTCAAAACCTGCGGCCATGGTAAATGTATAGGGCTGTACCCACTGTTCTGTTCCGGCTTTATTTACTTTGTTCCCTCCCAATACTTTATGGGGCTGTTGCGGATTCAAACGGCTATATACCGTTCTGGAGAACGGATATGCAGTGATATCCTGCAAGGGCTGCCCTGTGTTTAAGGCGCTGTAATACCGGCCTATGGTATTTGCAGCGGTACCGGCGGGTGATGGTTCCCGGACAGTAGCAGGCCCGTCAAAATCGACTAAAGCATAGGGATTACCTCCCGTGTTTTGTAATACATTGGGCCGGTAAGCAAAGCCTGAAGCGGTAAACGGGGCACTTAAACTTTGCAGTGCCGGCCGGCCAAAGGCATCGTACCACTGGCCGTTGATCCAGTATTTACCGGTAAGTACATCCCATTGCTGGGATTGTACCGGTTTGGCGAGTACATCAAAATAGTTTACGTTTTTGGAAACCGTGGCTCCGGAAAAATCAAAACTTATGGTACTGCTCCAGTTCATATTATCATTAGGGAACGGAGGGAGTTCCTGAGCATGGTTTTCCTGCCATACCAGTAGGGATAGAAAAACGAGGGATAATGTATATACAGGTTTCATGAGGTTGTTTTTAGTTGGATTCAAAAGGCACATTACATTCTACGGTCTGGAAAATAGATTCATTAAAGACATAGTTTTGTCCTGAGAAATTATCTCTTACCACACATCTAAACCGTATGCGCTTGCCACACAGGGATGAAGGATCTGAATACTGAAAAAGAAAAGAGTTGGTAGTGGTTGCCAGAGCAAAATAATTAATATCGCCTTCTACATCATAGCTCCAGGTAAATGTAAGATCTCCCGATCCGCCTGAAAAGCCCTGGATAAATCCGGATATGGACCGGTTAGGAGCAACTCCGCTTTGAAGGCTGGAGATCACGGTACCGGTTATCGGTGGTACGTTAGGCCTGATCACGGTAACCTGAAGAGATGCATCGGAACAGTTCCCTACGGCATCACATATACGATAATCGATAGTTGCTGTACCTGAGAAAAACTGCCCCGGAGTATAATCGATACGGTCGTCTCTCGGGTCATTGGGTGTGCCGGCATCATTAACGGCAGCTGTACCGGTACTGGCAGCCATAAGCGCGGTAAGTGTTATGGGAGAAGCAGCAGGGCCCTCACTTCCAAAACTGTCATTAGCGGTCACGTCATAAGACAATGTTTCATCATAGTTTATAGTAGCGGCATCGTCAACCGCTCTTGGGAGGGTGGTAATAGCTTCTCCGGGATCACAACACTGGCAGCTTTCCGGAGAAAAGTCTATATAATTGTACGCGTAACGCTGTACGGTTTTAAATCCGCCGTTAAGTCCCGGAGCATCGGCTACTTCTGCATACGTACGGCACAACCTGCCGGCATCGTCATAGTGGTATCGGGTAGCCATATTATTGGCATCGAGTATAAAATTGAGTGCCTCGGTTTTTGCATCATATACATACCCGGTAACTGAGGCATATACGGGATGAAACCGGAAATCGTCAAAATACCGCAGGGCATGGGTGTCATCCGTCACATAAATATCGGCCGTAGTATTATTGGTAAGAGGTACATAAAAGTTATGCATTTCCCAGTCTCCCGCACTTACGGTTTCGGCGGGTTGATAGGGGGTAGTATTCACGTATAATTTTACATTCCCGGTACCCTGGGCCAGTTTTTTTACCCATACCGATGCTTTGTACATTTGCGGGCGAAATACGGAAGCTCCCGGGCCGGTTACGGTGGTACCCACAGTACCGGAAAGAGCAAAAGCCTTCTGGCCCGCAGCGTTGATCTGTAAAGCATAGGCACCGGTATGCGTTTCTGCGCCGGTGAGAAGGGCCTGAGTGGTCAGGCCTCCATCAAGCGTATTTCCGCTTAACCCGGTTTCTGCCCCGCTGTAGTATAGTTCAGAATACCTGGCGTTGCCGCTCGCTAAAACACGGGTATTGTTGGCTTCCATTTTGGTAGCGGTATAGTTGCCGTTAATGTCTATGGCTTCCAGAGGGGAGGACCAGCGACTGTATCGGTCTATTTCGGAAACTTTTTCCCATTCGGGATGGGTCTGTACCCCTCCGGGAGCCCAGTTAAAACTGCTTAAGTTCAGGACGGTGCCTAAAGTACCTTCAGAATCTACGGCGCCTTTCCATACATGGTTTTCATGTACCCGCCATATCCCGTCATTAACAGGAGTATTGCTGCCATCATATTTCCAGGTGTCTTTCCAGGTGGTTACCTGGGCACTGGTGTTTCGCCATATACTGCCTACAAGTACCGAACTTACGGTCATAGCCTCCTGGGTAAGCATGTTTTTATTGTTGCGATCCAGTGCTTTGGGGCCCATAGCGGCATATTCGGGTACCTGAAAAGCAGGGAAGCGTTCTTCTTTTACTACCGTACCATCTGCCAGGGTACTACGGCTTTCAGTAAAAGCACCCAGATAGGGATCTATTTTTTCATAAGTGGTTTCCATAACACCGGCCTGCGTATAGGTTTTTACCGATTTAAGCATATTGTTATATTCAATTCTTTCCGATACGCTTAAAAGGCGTTTGGTTTCGTCATTATATATGATAGTGCCGTTATCATTGGTCCTGAAAACGGTTTTCATAGCGTTGAAAGACTCTGAGATATGGCCCTTTCCTTCGTCATTAAGAAAGGTTCCGTTAATATAGCTGTTACCTGAACTGGATAGCACCTGGCCTTCTGCATTGCGCTCTTCCATGTAACGTAGCTGGCCGATAGATGCGGTATTTACATGCAGGCTTATTTTTTTGGCCTGTACTTTTCGGGTATTGTTCCCGTCTTTTTCATTTTGTACACGGGCCCAGAAGATATTATCATCCTGCAGCGGATTGTTTTCATCCAGTGGAGGCATTTCCAGGTTAGGTTCAAAAATATCAAATACGGGCTTTAATACATTGTGCCGGTACCGGGTGGACCCTACGGAGTTTCCGGATGCATCTTTTTGGGCAACCGTTACATATTCATACATTACCCCGGGAGCAGGTAATTCTGACTGGTACGGCACAAATTTGAGTCCGTTAACCGGCGCGTACGAGGTGATGCCGGAACTTATGCCTGCCCTGGCGTTCCCGGGAGGAAACGCATAGTCATAATCGGTGATATAAGTATCAGTATCGGTTGCGGTGGTAAGGCGGCTTACCCTAAGCCCGCCTCCGGTCTGGTCATCGGGTACCTTATTGGCCAAAAGACGGTAAACCAGCCTCCAGGTTCTGGTATTATTTTCTCTGCATTTAATTGTTTTTTCACGACTAGTTTTGTCTACGTAGTCGGTACGAGGACTATTTGTAAAAGAAATAGGATCACTTTCGGTAGCAAAAAACAATGTATTGATAAAGTTTTCTGTATTTTGCGCTAGGCGTAGGGTGATATAATTGCTCCCCAGATCAACTATTTCCGCTTGGGCATTAGCCGGGTAAATGGCTCCTCTTTCATCATTATTTCCTAAAAAATTTCGAAAACAACGACTTACAAAAAAATCAAAATAACAAGTGTCGCCAACAGCTCCAAAATAATCGGTAAACTTAAAGTCGGTTACGGTGGAATTACGGTCTTCTTTTACTTTTATGACCGCCCTGCCATTGGTGTAACTCTGTAAGGAAAATTCAAGGTCGCTTTCCCAAAAGCGCCGCGCAAAGGCTTCAGTCCAATAACGGTCTTTTTCATAATCTATATGTATGCTGGCTCCCGTGGGCATTTTAATTTCTTTAAGGCTCCAGGCCATTGCCTTATCTCTGCCCTGATGGGTACCTGCCATAAAACCCCAGTCATCTACCTGGTCCCTTCGCAAGGCATTGTATTGTTTTCTGAACTGGGTATCTGTAAGTCCGGAGCCAAGATCGGCCAGTGAAATATTGTTCAGGTCCTTCATATAATAGTCATACCTGATCGGGGGCATATAGCGGGTTTGGTTTTCTCCCAGAAAACGTACATAATCTAACGTAAGCTTGCCCCGTGAAGGGTTAAGATGTGCCAGGGCTTGCGGAGAAGAGGGAGAATTTCGGGCCAGGTCGTAGCTATGGCCCAGTTCCACCGCTTTAATAATATGGCTTTGTATAAATGCATCGTTTATATCGGTAATATCATACACCCGGTCTTCCTGATGTATTTGATACATATAATTGAGAACATAAGCTTGATCAAAATCATCAGAAAGCCATCCGGGGCTGTGTGAAGTATTGGCTGTATAACCTGTGAGCCCGCTTCCCAAAGAGGTTACCTGCGGATTTCTGCTAGCTGGGCCGCCTATGTTTTTTTTGGATATCTGTGCCGCAATCTCATTGCGCAGCAGCAGAATTCGATCCAGTTTTAAAGAATATTCACGCGCATATTGTACACCGGGTTCTTTCACGTATATAGCGGTAGTCCCGTTAAACCCTGAATTGGCTCCGGTAGGGGTTAGCATATTGCCTCCTCCGTTGTTGGCGTTATCAAATGCATATTTCAGATCCTGCCCCACGGCATCATACCGAATATCTTTTACAAAAATGGCCGAATGTGTCCGGGTTTTAATTTTATCAAGGTAATACAGTTGCTTTCTTCCAAAAGTGTAATAGCCTTTATCGTTTTTTTCAATCTCATTTTCAATATTGGTATTGTAATTCTGTACCCCGGGTTCATAAGGGTTTCGCCATGTAAAACCTTCACTCCACAACCCGTATTCCAGTTCTACCCAATACCCGAAATCGGCTTCGTTTACTTTAAAGTCACCGTTATCTACATAATCGGGTCCGGTAATAGCATTTAACAACCAGTGGGTGGCATACCTGCTGTATTGCCTTTTTTCATTAACATGTCTGGCATTGCGGGTAAAGGTATTTTCATTTTCTTCAAGTAGGGTTCTTTGTACCTGCTCGTAATGATATACAGGTATGGTAAAATGGTAGGTTTTACCATCGGGAGCGGTTATTTTATACCCTCCTATACCGTCGGGGTCAAAACGAGCAGTGTCACCCCTGTCAGTATCATTTATATTGGAAGGAGTAATAAGTCCCATACTGCGGGCGGTCCCGTCCTGTATCTGTGAATTGGTAAATACTTCAATAAATGAAGGGGTACGTGCCCTGCCATTAGGGTTGGTGGTGGCATTGTTATGCCCCCCACCGGAAAGAAAATCATTAATAAGATTGGCTGAATTATTGTTTAATATAGTGCTGGGAGCCACCTTTTCCTGGCGGCTAAACTGCCCGTCAAAATAAAAGTGCAGTTTGTTAACAGCATTTCCAATCGATTTTAACGCAATATTGTTGTATGCCTGGCTGGAGCCGTGATGATAAAAGGTATGCAGTTTTCGGGTATCTGTAGGGCTCTGGGAGTTATCCCCTTTTCCAAATAGGGTGATATTTTGCAGTATCCTGGGTTTTATACTGCCTGAAAGTCCCTGTGCCGCAACCGAAAAATCATCATATGCCATAAAGGTAAAATTCACTTTCTCGTTATTGGTCTCATAATCGTCAATAAATACTTCTTCCGGTTGAGGTAAGGTCTGTTCATATGTATCCATAGCATATAAGCGATCCTGATAATCGGAGAACTCTGTATTTCGGGTACCAACGGGATTAAACAAGTTCTTGGTAGCGTCAAAATACTTTGATGAATACAGGGCACCCCATTCACGGTGACTGTACCCTTTGCGAAGTTTATAGGTTACTTTAGAACGTCCAAAACCTAAAGATATAGGAAGGCCGATTATATATTTAAGTGGGATGGAGATACCAAATGACTGCTGGCTTACACTAAAATCACCTGCGGTGAAGCTGCTCATACTGAGTCCGGTTCCGCCCCCGGCATTTACATTGGATGAGTTCCGGGAATTTACCCCGCCACCAATAGAAAACCCGTTAGAAGAATAACCGGCCCCTACAAAAGCACTGTTTGTATATCCTTGCGAGTCTTCTCCCAGGTCATACGAAGGGGCTCCGGAGACACTCCATTGGGACTGGGTGGAGTACGAAAGGCCCCCGCCCAAAGCCAGCGGGCCGTCTTTTCCTGAAATACTCATGGCACTTCCCACACCTATGGTTGCATTACCGGTGGTTGACAGTGATGCTGATCCAGATACGGCATTGAAGAAGTTATATTGCGCGTTTATAGAACCGGATAATCCTTTGTTGCCCCCCCAGTTAAGCCCTACGCCCACGGAGAGACTGTTTTCAAAGCCTACATCTACGCTAACGCTGTAAAAAGTTTCAGAATCTGAAAAGGATATAAAATTAATACTTCGTCCTCCGTTCCAGTCATCGGGAGTTCCGTTGGCGGTACGGTTAATGGCACCGGGGTTTAAATACCACCCCAGGCCTACCCAGGAGGCATCCATATCAGATGTTATACCTGCATGATAGGAAAGCGAGATGGGAAAATTACCTTCGGGCCCTGGTACTTCCATAATGGGAAGCACGTACGACAGGTCTCCGGTAGAGAGCTGTACCATATCGGTAGCATCTATAGGTTCAAAACCGGCTGCTTCAGGTGAATTGGGCCCGTTATTGGAGGCCCAAAGCATATTGTAGGGGGTAAGGCTCTGTAAAAAGCTGAGTGTTAAAAACACGGCAATGACCCGGTGTGAGAATTTGGTTTTTGTCATAGTCTGGTTTTATTGGGTTTTAAATTGTAATTCAGGTTGTTTTCTAATGGGTTCCATAGGAACTTTAAAGGTGACCTCTCCGGTTTTTAATCCGAGATCTTCTATAGTTATAAACATGTATTCTTTTTCTATAATACGGGGTTCTTTGGGATATACCATAAGCAGGGTGGTACTCTTGCTCATACCGTACATTCTGGGATAGATATAATCCAGCATCGCAATGGTATCTCTGGCCGGGGTATAAAAGTGAATGCTCTGTGCCATGCCAAAACTTAACTGGTTTACCATCGCACCAAAGCGGGCCCGGTTGCCGGCAAAACCTGTTAGGATCTCTTCGTTATTTTTGGATACAGACAGATTAAAATACAGGTAGTTACCGTAATGGCTGCGCAGGCTGTCCAGTTGGGAAAGAGAGAGGCCGGTACCTGCATCTTGTGCCACTAACAGATCGGTCGGTCGGTACGTAAGGGTAAAGGTAACCCCGTTTATATTTTTATGATGCCGGTATCCGTTCTCTTCCTGGGCAAGGTATTCGTTAAGGGCCTGTTCGGTTTCAAAAACCGGGGGCTGTGAACAACTCAAACCCCCCCAAAGGAGAAGCAGAGACGAGGCATATCGAAAAAAGAAAGGTTTAAGACAACACATATACTTTATACGCCTTTATATTGTTTATTAAGCCCGTCCAGTACCTCTTCGGTAAGGTCTGTAGCATCGTCTGCATACATGATACTGCCGTTGCCCCCGGCACCGAATATGATTTTATACCCCTTTTCTTTGCCGTACTCCTTTACATAATCATTAATATCGTTAATGACTGTTTGGGTCATTTTCTGGTCTTCCTCACGAAGTTGGCGCTGCATAGCCTGTTGGTAATTGTTAATTTGTTGTTGTTTATTGGCCAGCAGTTCCTGTTTTAGCGCTCTTTCTTTCTCTGTATAAGAAGCCTGTTCTTTTTCATAGGCCTGGAGTTCCTTTTGCCAACCCGTCATAAGGCTGTCTGTATTGGCTTTCATTAGGGCTGCTTTGGCATTAAAAGCATCCCGCTCTACTTTGGTACGTTTGTACCCTTCCAGTAGTTTGTTTACGTCAACATACACCAGTTCGGTAGCAGATTGGAACCAGAAAAAGGAGAAAATGCTGGCGGCAAATGCCAGTAGTGCCAAAGGAAAAGATAGTTTTTGCATAGTTGTTATGAGGGTTTGTATTTAGTTTATATGGGTTTTTGTGTTTATTAGTTTCTGTAATTGGGTTTCTAAAAGGCTTAGGCGTTTTTCCAGCTTTTTATTGGCCTCTTTTTGTACCTGTAGTTTTTCTTCCTGTTGCAGAGTATAAAGCGTCAACTCTTCTATTTTTTCTAACAGCCGTTTATTCATTTCCCCCAGCGCAATACCATTCTCTTCTACTTCTTTAGCAGACGGGATATTAATAAGGTGCCCCTTTTCCTGTATATGTTGTTTTACTTGTTGCAGGGAGGGGAGGTGATAACCATCCTCAAAAACATAATCGGCCCAATTGGCTTCTACCTTAATCTCTTTGGCTCTTATTTTTCCATTTACAGATAGTTTAAAAGCGCTTACAGTATTGGTGCCAATCCCTACATTACCGTCCACTGTATTTATGACGACTGCGTTCCATCTAAGCCCACCGGATAAATTTGGGTTCACGATTCCTATGCCGAACAGGTTTTCGCCGAAATTTTCTGAGAAGCCAACGTTTGCCCCAACAATACCGCCATCCTGCCTGAATTTAAGTATTGGATTATTTAATTCATTGTCATTATTGGTATCAGCTTCCAATTTGAATACGGCATCACCCTCGGTACCTGAAGAGACATGTAATTTCCCTGAAGGTGCTGTAGTACCAATGCCTACATTACCGGAAGCAGGAAAGGTATTGGTCTGCGCCTGAAAGCCTGTGTTTATAGCGCAAAGCATTAAAAAAAGAATATGTTTTTTCATACAATACTGTGATTTATAATTACATTCTTCCCTGAAAGAAGCAAGCTATACAGAGATGGAGGGAATCTAAAGAAGGATGTGTACGAAAAACGTTTTTCAGGTTTCCTTACAGGGCGCATGACTACACCCGTATAGCAGGATTTGTTTAACCTTACTGTGACACCATAACAAAAAAACCGGGGCATTTTAAAAAATCATTTGTTTAATTTACTGAAGGCTAAACTCTTATAAAAGAAATAAGCGATCCTGTGTTAGTGTAGTGGTTGTTCTATGTGCTTAAAAGTACATATTATTTCAGAATTTTCAACTTTTTTAACAGTCATGAATAGGCTAAAAAGCGCCTTTTTACAGGTGCTTTGGTGCTTTTTTGTAAGATAAATATTTGGTTTTTAAATAATTATTGGACCTTATAAAGCAGGTTTAAAAAATGAAAAAAATTAAACTATCTTTAATCTCATGATTTATAGCGCCTGTTTTTAAGCACAGAAACCTTGTTTTTCCTGTATCCTTGCTGAAAAAGAGCGTTAAAATGTAGCTTTTTTAATAAAATTGCCTTCCGTTTTGCAAAAAAAGTTGATATTTTTGAGGGCTACCATTTACAGTTATCATGAAGAAAAATTCAGGTAAATACAGAGTTCCTGCTTTTAATTTGCAGGAAATGCTCATCGTTCTCGCTATCATAGGCATTCTTTTACTTATTGCGTTACCCAACCTGATGCCTCTTATTACCAGAACGAAAGCCGTAGAGGCGCAAACACAGCTAAAATACCTGTACAATGCGCAAACTACTTATAGGTATATGTACTCGAAATACACAATGGATTTTCAGGAACTGGATTTTGAACCGCCCAGAACGGTTAATGAGAATGGTACGGCCAATTATGTATATGAACTTGTAGAAGCAGGAAATGCCACTTTTAAGGCACGGGCTACTGCGATAACCGATTTTGACGGGGATGGTATTTTTAATGTCTGGGAGATCGATGAGAACGGTACGCCCCGACAAATTGTGAAAGATTGATGCTCATACTCAAAATGTTTTTGGTGTTCGTTTTTTTTTCGATATTTTATCAGGACGTAAAAACCAGGTATGTACATGTGCTCTTGTTTCCTGCCATTGCATTACTGGCGGGCTTCGTGCACTACTCTAAAACCATATATCCTGTATTCCTGTACAACATAGGCTTTAACTTCTTAGTCACTTTAACTATTTTAGGCATCCTTTTTTTGTATAGCAAACTGGTGCTTAAATCACCTTTTTTAAACCATACCTTCGGGTTGGGTGACCTTTTGCTTTTTGCAGCCCTGAGCGTTGCTTTCCCGGTATATACTTTTATAATTCTTTTTGTTTTTTCAATTTTGTTCAGTATGGTTATACACCCCCTTTTTAAAAGTGGCAGTACCCAGCCTACATTACCTTTGGCGGGCTATATGTCTTTATTTTTTGCACTGGTGTTCCTGATCAATATATTTTTTGGGTATCCTAAACTTTATGATATATAGAGTATGGCAGAAAACCGGTTTCAAATACCCGTAACCTTACAGCAGCTTATTTCACCAGAACAGGCTTTTCATTACCGTATTATACCGGTAGAGGCCCAAAACGGGCATATCACTTTTAAGACCGATAGTAAAACCCCGCGTGAACTTAAAGCAGAACTCTCTGTGGTATTTGGGAAAACCGTACAGTTGCTTGCAGAAGAAACTCAGGTACTTGATATCTATCTGTCTTCCAACTTTAGAAAATCGCGATCATCTCGCTCTGAAAACCTTACTTTTACGCCAGATTTCCTTGAAAAAGTGCTGCAAACCGCCAAAGAAATAGGAAGCAGTGACATTCACTTTGAACCCTATGAAGAAAAATGCCGTATCCGGTTCAGGCTCGATGGGAAGCTGGTTGAGCAATATAACATTCCCATAGAAGAATATCCGGTGATCATTAATAAGATCAAAATAAAAAGCGGGCTCGATATATCAGAAAAACGTTTGCCACAGGACGGGCGTATTACCGTAAACAGAGGGTTTGATGAGTTTGATATACGGGTTTCATCCCTGCCCACACTGCACGGTGAAAAAATAGTACTTCGTATTCTCAGCAAAGATACCAGCAACATACAGTTAAAAGACCTGGGTTTTACCGACTATGAACTGCGTATTTATAAAGAGTCTATTCGTAAACCCAACGGCATTATACTCATTTCGGGTCCAACAGGATCTGGTAAGACCACCACGCTTTACGCCACCTTAAAACTGTTAAACGATACAAAAACCAACATACTCACTATAGAAGACCCCATAGAATATACCCTTGAAGGCGTAAATCAGGTACAGCTCAAAGAAAACATTGGTCTGGATTTTGCTTCGGCCCTGCGTACTTTTTTGCGTCAGGACCCCGATATCATTATGGTAGGAGAGATACGAGACGTAAAAACCGCCAATATGGCCATAAGGGCCGCACTTACGGGCCACCTGGTACTATCTACCATTCATACCAACTCAGCATGGGCCACTATTTCACGACTTATAGATATGGGAGTACCCCCGTTCCTTATAGCCAGTACACTTAACGTAAGTCTTGCCCAGCGCCTGGTACGAAAGCTTTGTAACCAATGCAAACAGGAAAAAACCATTTCGCCGGAGTTGTTCCCGCAAAACTATCAAATACCCAAAGACCTCCACAGGCATTATGAGGCCGTAGGTTGTAATGACTGCTTTCAAACGGGATATGCAGGACGAAAAGCAGTATATGAGATCATACCTATTGGAGGAGAACTAGTTCAATGTATTAAAATGAATGAACATGATATAAGTGCCTACCTTGCGGAAAACCATATAAAAACATTAAAAGACAATGCCATAGAACTTGTGCGGGAAGGAGAAACTTCAGTAGAGGAGGTCTATGCCCTGTTAACCGACTGAATATGATTAGAAAAATTACGCTACTTTTGGCATGTACTGCCTGCTTTATCCTCAATGCTCAGGAAGCTAACCGTATTGAAAGCATACGTAATCAGTTAGAGGCCCTTTCTGTTGAGAGCAAAGGCCTTACCGAAAACCTTAAGGTAAATATTGATGTAAGAGATGTAACCCTTTCCAATTTTCTTATAGCCGTATCTCAGGTACACAAAGTAAACCTCAATGTGGCACCCGAGTTGAATCAAATAAAACTGGTAAACAATTTTTCAGAAGTAACCGTTGCCGACCTGCTGGTATTTTTGTGTAAAGAATATGAACTCGATATTAATTTTACCGGAAACATACTTTCCATTTACAAATATCAGCCCCCTGCAGAAGTACCTGAAAAAAGAGAAATACCCGTAGTGTATGATGCTCTTAATAACCGTATCTCTTTTGATATAAAAGCAGACAGGCTGTATGATGCTTTTCGTGCTATTATGGATGCTACCGGGCAAAATATGGTGTTTTCCCCCCAAATTGAGAATGAGCGCATTACCTCTTACATAAAAAGTGCCTCGTTTGAAGAGGCCATGCAAATGATGGCGCTTACCAATAATCTCACCTATCAGAAAAGTAAAGACGGCTTTCATTTATTTGACCGGGAGTTTACTGCTGCAGGTATCGAAGGGCAGCCGGCAGGCACAGGGCGTATTCCTATTACCCGGCGTATCCCCGATTTTCATTACCGAATTCTGGATACCGTAAACAAAATACTAGAAGTGAATTTTGTAGATATTCCCATAAAAGATATTATCTATACCATAGGGAACGATCTGAGCCTTAATATTTTTACTGCCCGCTCCCTTGATGGTGCAGGGAATGCCACCTTCAAAACCCGGTACATAAGCTTCGATGCCCTGCTCGATAAGATATTTGAGAGCGGGCAACAGGTAGCAGAAACACCGCAAAACGGGAATATACCCCAGGGTGCACAATCCGGATTTCAGAATACCGCCCCGTCCCGCCAAAACTTTACTTACAAAAAAGAAGGGAACACCTATTTTTTTGGAACGGCAGATCAGTTAAGTGTACGAAAAATAGAGATCATACGCCTTATGCACCGCTCTGTAGAGCTTTTGGGAGATCCTCAGGGCAATGCCGGATCCACACGCAGTGCCGGCAGAACAGCCCAGGCAGGTGCTCCCTTCTTTGCCGGAGCCGGTCAAAACACCTCCTTTCAGGGAGGGCAGGGCTTTAATAACCCCATGCAACCCAGAAATACCAACCTTGTTCAACAAAATCAGAACCAGGGAGGCAGTGGTGCCATAGGGTCTTTAACCGATATCTTACCCGAAGAGATACTGGGAAGCCTGGATATTAAAACCGATATAGAACTCAACAGCTTTTTTGTGAGTGGCCCCGCAGCCGAGGTAAACCGTTTTAAAGCCTTCCTGAAACAGATAGATGAACCTATTCCTTACATACTCATTGAAGTAATGTTACTGGAAATAAACCGAAGTGCCACCGTTGAGACCGGTATTAGCTGGGGGATTGGCGAAGAGCCTACACAAACCCAGGGGGGGATCTTTCCCGAAGCAGACATTACCCTGGGGGCCAAAACCATTAACCGGGTTATTGGAGGGTTTGACGGCTTTGTAAACATTGGAAAAGTAGTTCCCGAATTTTATGCCAACATTAAAGCCATGGAGGCCAACGGTAATATTAAAATACGATCTACCCCCAAATTATCTACCCTTAACGGTCACCGTGCTACCCTTTCCATAGGAGAGACCACGTATTATGTACTTACACAACAAAACTTTTTTGGAGCACAAATACCACAAACCTCAGAATTCCGAAATTATGTGCCCATTGATGCCGAACTTGCCATAAGCATACGGCCGTTAGTGTCAGGCGACGGACAAATCACGCTGGATGTGAATGTAATTCAGTCAGATTTTAACGGAGAGCGTATTGACAGTGAAGCGCCCCCCGGACTTAACTCCAGAGAATTCAGTTCCATAATCCGGGTACGTGACCAGGATATGGTAGTATTGGGCGGACTGGAAGAAAAAGTGCGTAATGATTCCGGAAGAGGCGTACCTTTCCTTTCACGTATACCCGTTATTAAATGGTTTTTTAGCAGGCGTGTTCGTGAAGACTCCCGAAAAAAACTCACCGTTCTTATAAAACCTACCGTATTTTATTAATGAACAGACTTACAGACATCCTATCCATAAAACAGTATTTCACCGGGCTTGAATACTTTGCCTATGGCGATGATGCCATATGGTATGCTACACAGGTCTGTAAAAAGAAAAAAGAAATTGAACGGGAGTCTGCAACCTCATACACCAGTATCAAAGAAGTAAGTGCCGGTGTAAAAAGCGATCCCGTATGGCTGGTAGTACATTCTCCTCAGGTAATTACAAAATTTATACGGGAACAGGGCACACCCGAGCAACTGGTACAACGCATTTTTCCCGATCTTAACCCCGATGAATTTTATCTGGAAGTGCGAAAGTTTAAAGAAGTCACTGCATTGTCAATCTGTCGTAAAACCTATGTAGATCAGTTACTAAATGAATTAAAAGGCTCAAAAATAAACAGTATAGGGTTTTCTCTGGGGCCTCAACCCCTTTCATGGCTGTTAGAAGTAACCACCTACTCTTCATTTGCCTATAATGGACATGAATTGCATATTTTGGAAAAAGAGACCCGAATAGAACCAGCTTCCGATCCCAACAAAGAATACGATATTAACGGAATACATACTTCAGGGACCTATCTGTTGAGCCTCGGAGCTGCACTGGCTCCCTTTTTCAATACAGATACAGAAGCTACCAATTTTGGAGAGGTGCTGCAAACATTTAAAAGCGAGCATAAAAACCGTACTTTCTTTAAAAATTTTGCGCGCTTTGCCGTAGCTATTTTGCTGGTAACCTTACTCATCAATTTTTTTGTGTTTAATCACTACTATCAGAAAACAGAGGCACTACAGCAAACCCTTCAGGTAAATGATGCCAACCGTACCAAACTTTTAAAGTTGAATGAAGAAGTTACCCAAAAGCAAAAACTGGTAGAAGACATGATCGCTTCTTCCTCTTCCCGAAGCTCTTTTTATCTGGATCAGATCATTTCTTTAATGCCCTCTACCTTGCTTTTAAATGAAGTAGATTATCAACCCATAAAAAAACGTGTAAAAGAGAATGAAGAGATCCTGGTATTTGAAAACCAGATGCGTATGTATGGAACATCGGTGAGCAGTGAAGATTTTTCCACCTGGATAGAACAACTGGAACGATTGGATTTTACAAATACAGTAGAGGTCATAAACTATGGGCAAACCGGTAAAACAGAAGCCGGTTTTGCACTTTCCATAAGCTTAAGAGATGAATAGTAAAACCAGAAATATAGCTTTGGTCAGTGGCTTTGTTTTAGCCTGTGTAATCTGTTATGTTTTTGCATTTTCAAAAACCTTTGACGCCAGAACATCTTTTAAGGATCTTGAGAAACAGGAAGCCCTTTTTGAAGATATTCCCAAGCAATTCTCACTGCTCAATCAGAAAATGCAGTATTATGACTCCCTTCTTAACCGTTACCAGCTTACCGAAACCTCCATACAAAACAACCTGCTTAAAACCATTAACCGAAAAGCGACCGAACTGGATATTAAAGTAGTACAGTTTAATGAACCCCATGTTTATAGTATGGGAGAGCGCTCAAAAAACACCTATGGTTTTACATTAGAAGGGGATTTTGCAAACCTTATTTCCGTACTTCACCACCTCGAGCAAAACACCAAATATGGAGAGGTGCTTACTATGCGTTTTGTAAAAGAAAAAAACCACCGCAAGGGTACCTATTATTTACAACTAAGTGTACTTCTTCAAAACCGAAACTAATTTCCTTTCTTCTATTTTCAATAAAAAAATAACTGTTGTTATATTAAAAAAGTAAGATCTTACTTTCTTTAAAAATCTGTTTTTGACAACATTTAACAGATAATTAATTTATTGGCAGCACAAAACACCTTTCAGACCACTCCAACAGTTAGAATAGGCCTTATCACCCTGAACAGATTAGAGTTTTCGCTTGCAAATAGTCTCAACCCTTCTATGTACTTCCATGCGGATTTATTTAGATTTTTCGGGTTACTCACCAGTGAGGGAGAGATACAGGCTTACTACCCCAAAGGCCCCAGGTTAGGGCGTGCATTTTCTAATGTTAATGCCTATGGAGTAATGGGTTTCCCACATGGTAAAATGGGTGATGGGAATATTTATTTAATAGCCAGAGATTTAAGCAGGAATGGAGGCTCCTGGATATCTGTAGGGCAGAGAGACCCAGATACCGATAAAAGCGATATAAAACTGGAAGCACAGCAGGCAGAAATAAACGAATTGAGGTCAAGAATTGATAAGGTAACTAAATAAGTAGTAAGTTAGTTTTATACTTAAAAGCAAAAAGCAACCTGAAAAGGTTGCTTTTGTGTGCATTAAAGCTCTTAAAAGCAGTGAACACCCGAACAGTAAAAACTGTTACAGGTAAAATTCCATACAGTATTATATCCTCCCTGTATTTTTACCTGTTGCTGCGTAGATAGTTCGCTTACTTTTCTCTTGTTCAGCATTAAATTAAGATTCGATTTCTTTTTCATAATAATTTTTTTGGTGAAAATACAGAAAATACAACTTTGGTATAAAAATGCAGTAGTTATAATAATGTTAAAACTTACATTATAAGTAGGTTAAATGAGTGGGCAAGCTATATATTGTCATTATAAACATTACGTGTATTTTTATGAAAATAGTCCATAGCTTCTGGTCAATACCTACCCATAGGTTTAACAATGAAACAGATGAAAAAAAATATGGTGGGTGGCGCAGCCAGAAATTTATGTATATGAGTTGGGCGCTAAGCTGTTTAAGAGCACTTACCTGGTATGATAGGGTAGAACTGGTTACAGATCATGAGGGAGCCCGTTTATTGATCGATACCCTGCAACTGCCTTATACACGGGTACATACAGGGCTGGATAAGCTCAACCACTATTCTTCTCATTTATGGGCAGTAGGAAAACTATATACATACAGTCTCCAGGAAGAGCCTTTTATTCATATAGACAATGATGTTTTTATAGGGAGTAGGTTCCCTGAGCGTATCGAGAAAGCATCTTTGGTAGGGCAGCATATGGAACTGGATGTAGGCCAATACGCATTGGGCTATAGTGAGATGCTTGAAAAAAACTTTTACATGCCTCAGTTTTTACAGGAAGATATACGCCGTAATAACGATTTCAAAGCTACTAACGCAGGTATTATAGGCGGGAACAATCTTGATTTTATTAAAGAATTTACCAGAACAGCATTCAAATTCATTGATACAAACCTCAATAAGTTTACTACAGCGGTTATGGGATCATCATACGCCATAATATACGAACAATACCTGTTTGGTGCCCTGGCACGTGCCCGTGAAGAGGCTATTGAGTATTATTACAGTCCTGATGAGGTACAATTAACTGATTTTAGCGATTTTTTTAATTTATTTACTGCTAAAAAATATGTTCATTTTATTGGAGAGGCTAAAGATCATTGGGAGTGTTGCAGAAATCTTGAACATCAACTTGCTCTTGAGTATCCTGATCATTATGAAAAAATAATGTCGGTTGTTTAAATTCAAAATATACGTATGCAAATTCCTAAAAACCCTGTTCACTTTAAGAGAACACAAGCCCTTATGTATAGGTTAGAATCCCTGAAACCAGAATATAAAAACACGGTTTTCAATAGTAAAGAAGGCCTTCATAAATGCATCTCTTTAAGTGAAGATGTTTTGGCGAGTACCTGCGAACATATAATGGAGCCCTTACACTCCAGATTGTTTCAGGAGATCTTAAGTATTGAAAAAGAAAAGCTAGTTCTCAGGAACCCTAAAAGCCGGCTCAATAAAATTTTTGAACAGGAGATCATCCAATGTGCTAAAAGGGATATTCTTTTAAAAGACGGGATAAATTATATTAAACAAGAGCAACTCTACCTTAACCCTGCTATAGAGATCTATGAATCTGATTGGCGATGGATAGTTCGTGAATCGGAAGCAAAACGATTCGATATTTCAGAATTGATAGAAACACCTCCAGGCAATTATTACTTCTTGTTTGAAAAATGCGGTACCTTTGACGAATGTACAGATACGAATGTTTTTGAAACACCTTTAACACAGCTTCAATATCTCTTTCTTCGCTTGTTTGAAGAAGAAAATCAGGTGGCGGAAGTACTTAAAAAGTTTTATTCTGTTTTTGAAGTAGATACTCCCTCTGAACAGGCCGAACTGGATATTCAAACAGAAAAAATATTGAATATGTGTATATACAGAAGATTTCTTATCACCAATGAGACACGATATGTTTCATAAAATCAATGAGATATCGTGTAGAGAACGTTTAAAAGGCCATTCATATCTTTTTAACAGGCTTTGTACATAAAAACACATGGCTATTCCCTATAGTTTCCTTATTTTTAATCGCTGCTTTTTCAGGTAAATTGCCCTAAAAGTGAATCGCTTTTTCAGTATTAAAACATCTTTTATGATAAGAATAGTTTTTATTATATGTAATTGCCTTTTTTTTATAGGTTGTGCCTCCGTCAAAGTGCAGGAACAAACACAGTGGAGCTCGGTTGCCATTCCAGAAATGGCTTCTGTGGGCCATATGAAAGGCACTCCTTTTTCCCATTATTTTGAAGTTTCAGGAATACTTTCCTTACCACAAAAAGTACGGGTTACGGTAGAGTTTATACCGTTTACCCGAAAAAGTTATAAGGTCTATAGCCGGTATCTGGAAGAGAAAGGCATTTTAAATACTATAGTTTTTCATGATTCGCTAGCCGTAAAACCTGTATTTGCTAAGATCACTGTAGCCGATATGGTCAGCTTAAAAGATGCTATGAACACTCCGGAGAATCTGTCTCTAAGAGAATATGTGTTACACGATGAGTCTTATAAGATCATTACCTCCGTTTCTGCGGCTCTGTCGCAGCAACAGCAGCAGCAGTTGCAAAAAGCAGAAAGCATGTACCTTGTACAGGATGGTCCGCAAAAAGTAGCTTTAGAGCTGGTTTATAATGAAAAACCCTATGCAGTACTGGGATTATCGGAAATAGAAGCTTTTGCATGGAGCCATGCTTCTTTTTGCTGGGGTTATGACCAAAGACAGGAACCGGTAGTAAAAAGTTTAAGTACAAACGGCAATTGTCCGGCCCAAACAGTAAAAAAAGGGTGGAAATTAACCGAAACCCATCAGGAAATTCGTTTTTAGCGAGCCTTATTCCAGATGCAGGAGATTGCGTTTCGCCTTAGGTAACAACCATTTATAAGATGTCAAAACCATATATCTGAATGAAAAACAGCTGTTTACTACGATTTTTGCTTATACTATTCATATTTATAGTTTCACCGTCGTGCGATGATATTATTGAAGTGCCGGATATTTCGGATAAAACCGTGATACTTTTGGCACCCAGAGAAGGTGCTGTGATACGCAGTAATACTACGACATTTAGCTGGGAACCGGTAGAAGATGCAGATAATTATCTTCTACAGGTGGCTACACCCGATTTTGAAACAGCTTCACAAATACTGGTGGACAGTACATTATCCCGAACAGTTTTTACTGCAGAACTGTTGCCCGGTAATTATGAATGGCGGTTAAAGGCCCGTAACAGTGGTTTTGATACTTCGTATTCGGCATTTAAATTTATGGTTTCTGAGACAGATGGCCTGTCAGGAAATACACTTATTCTGAGAGCACCTGCAAATAATACAGATCTTAATACCGAAGAGGTTACCTTGAGCTGGGAACCTTTGCGGGATGCTACCGAATATCGTGTACAGGTAGTAGGTTCTGGTAATGAAATACTGTTTGACCAGGTAACGACCGATACGGAAATTGAACTCTCTTTTTCAGAAGGGCGCTTTACCTGGAGAGCACGGGCACAGAATGCTACCGAAAGTACTTTGTACAGTTCCCGTACCATTACTATAGACCTTACAGCACCCAATATTCCAGTGTTAAATACTCCGGTAGATGAAGCTACTACCACTGCCACTACTATTGATTTTGCGTGGACCAGAGATGATATTGCCGGCAGTACCGAAAGAGACAGCATTTATATTTATACTGATGAAACCCTGCAAACACTTTTCTTAAAGGCGAGAAGTAACAATAAAACATTTAGTACAGACCTTACAGTTGATACTTATTATTGGAATGTAAAAGCTTTTGATGCTGCCGGAAATGAAAGTGACGTTTCAAATACATTTAAATTTACTAAAAATTAACCAAACCGGAAGTTTGAATTAAAAAGGATTGAAAGGTAAAAAGAATACATATTTATTATTGACATTGGTACTGGTAGTATGGGGTATCATCGGCTATCGTATTATTGGCGCTATTTCTCCTTCCGAAGCTCCTGAGGCATTGCCTGTTACTGATGTTAGTTTTCGTCCTGAACCGGTAAAGCAACAGGCCCGGTTTGAACTTCATGAATACCCGCGTGACCCTTTTTTAGGAACCTATGCTGTAAAACCGGTTACCAAACCCACTACGTCTGTAACAAAAAAACCTGAAATACCCTGGCCTGCTATTCGCTACTCTGGTCTTGTTGGAGGCGCGAAAAGCGGTGAAAACATTTACTTCATATATATAGACTCCAGGCAATATCTGTTAAAGCCGGGTAGTGAGGCAGAGGGCATAAAGCTGGTGAAGGGCAGCCCCGCTTCAGTAGTACTTCGTTTTAAAGGGCAGAACCAGACTTTTTTACGAAAAGAATGAGAAAAAGGCCTTCCATACAGGTAAAGGCCGGTGCTTTGCAGTTTGTAGTGTTTATTGCAGTGGTAATTGCTTTATTGCTCATGGCTCTTATATCATACACTCATGTACACGGGTTTTTTAAAAAACAAACAAACTTTGGTATTGAAGCGGTAAGAAATGCTGATATTTATTTGCAGAAATATCTCTTAGAGGCCGAAAATACAGGAGATACCGTAGCTTTTTCTCTTTTTGAAGAACCGTATAAAAGCGGAGGTATAAAACGTTCGTATTGGGGGGTTCTTGAAAAAGTAACAGTAACCTCTGCAATAAAAAAAAGCCGATTTACCAAAATGGCACTTGTGGGAGGGTTACCTGCACAAAAGCCGGCGTTATATCTGGAAGAAAAAAACCGGCCCCTTATTCTGGTGGGAAATACCCGTATTGAAGGAGATGTGTTTTTGCCGGCTCAGGGGGTCCGGCCGGGTAATATTTCCGGAAATGCATATTACCTCCCTACATTGATATACGGGCGTCAAAATCAAAGTAGTGCTCAACTGCCGGCTTTGGAGCGTGATTGGGCTGTACTTGCCAGGCAGCTTTTAGAAGGCAGGATACTTTCTGAGCAGGAACAACTTATGGCCCCTTTGGAGGGAATGGTTTTACAAAACTCTTTTTCAGAACCTCCCATTATAGTGTATGCGCCAGAGCCTGTTACACTTTCAAATGCACAACTCACCGGGCAGGTGATGGTAGTTTCACGTAGCCGTATTACTGTAGAACCCACTTCACGCCTTACCGATGTGGTATTGGTAGCACCGGAGATCTATGTAAAAAAAGGGACCGTTGGTACTTTTCAGGGTATAGCGTCTAAAGGCATATTTATAGAGAAAGGTTGCCGGCTTATATATCCTTCGGCACTGGTACTCTTAGAAGAGACAGAGCCAAATACGGGGCGTCCTGCCTCTCAAAAAGAAAAACGGCAAATACTACTCTCAGAAGGGTCTTTCGTCAGCGGGGTGGTTGCGTATCTGGATGATACAACACCCTCGGAAACCCCTAATTTCAATGCTCAAATTGTATTGGAAGAAGAAGCTGTATTACAGGGGCAGGTGTATTGCGAAGGTAATTTTGAGTTGTTAGGCACTGTAGAAGGAAATGTATATACTTCCGGTTTTGTAGTCGCAAAATTTGGGTCTGTTTATCAAAATCATATTTTTAACGGAAAGATACTTTCAGGGAACCTGCCCCCTCAATATTCAGGATTTTCATTTAAAGGAGAACCTAAAAAGGTAATGAAATGGCTTTATTAAAACGTATAAAGGCTTCTACACTTATGGAAACTATGGTGGCTACCGTACTTATTGTGGTAATATTTATGATAGCCAGTCTGGTAATGAATAACATCTTTGGGAATACCCTTAAATTTGCAACAGGAAAGTCTGATTTCTATCTTAATAAACTGGAATATCAAATTAAAAAAGGGCGTTTACAGATCCCTTTTTCTGATAGTTATGATACCTGGGAGATTAAAGCAGAACAGTTTACTGACCATAACCAGTCATACATTAAACTGGAAGCCAGAAACCCTGTTAATAATAAAGAAGCTCAACGCATAATACCCGTACACAAAGCAGATAAAGATATAAGGAACCCATGAAAAAGGACGGTTTTAAATTAGGGCGCTTACGCCGGCAAAAAGTGGCTGGTTTTACCATTCATGAAATGGTAGTGGTGGTATTGCTTACATCTTTGGTGGTAGGGCTTGCATTTTCTGTTTTGGGGCTCGTTAGAAAACAAATGGGTGCCATACGCCAAAATTTTCAGAACCAGGAAGCCGTTCACAAGTTTGAACAAAGGCTCTGGTTAGATATGCACCGCTGTAACTATGTGTATTATGATAATGGGAATAACGAACTAAAAATGACCAGTGCCGTATTGACCATAACCTATACATTTGGTGATCAATATGTTTTGAGAAATGCAGATACATTGGAAATGGCTATTACCAAAAAGCAATTATATTTTGACGGGTACCCTGTGGAAAATGGTCTGGTAGATGCCATAGAGTTAACCACTGCCAGAAACTTTCTAGGGAGAGACCTGTTTATTTTTAAAGATAACGATGCAGATATTTATATGAATGGCTTTCAAAATAGATAACATCCCGGTACAAAATAAGAATTCTTCAAATCCTCAGAAAAGAGAAGCAACGTCGTTTTTGGAAAGGGAGATAACACTGTTTGGAAATACCTTTTCCAACAAACGAAAAGAAGATTTCTATACAGAGCTCAGTGTTTTATTGAAAGCGGGAGTTACTTTAAAGGAAGCTTTGTCACTAATAGAAGATTCTCAAAGAAAAAAGAGTCTGAAAACCTTTTTTAAGGAAATGATCGATGAGATCATATCAGGTAAAAGCTTTTCTGACGTAATGCAGTCGCGCAAAGAGTTTACCGATTATGAGTTCCATTCCATCCGAATTGGGGAAGAAACAGGAACCATGTCGCTCGTAAGTGGTGAATTGGGGCAGTTTTTTGCCCGAAAAAATGAACAGCGAAGAAACCTGATAGGGGCACTGATGTATCCCATAATTATTTTTGTAACGGCGGTAGGTGTAGTAGCCTTTATGCTGAGTTTTGTAGTGCCTATGTTTCAGGATATTTTTAAGCAAAATAATGTAGAACTTCCGGGCATTACCAAGTTAATTATCCGTTTATCCGAAGGTTTAAAAGCCTATGGCTGGTTGCTGCTTATTGTAATAGTACTTGGTATGATCTTGCGAAGTACCCTTTCCAAAAAACACTGGTACCGTAAACGAAAAGACCGTTTTATGGCAAAACTTCCGTTTTTTGGTAAATTCATCAAAACCGTATATCTCGCTCAGTTTACGCAGGCTGTGGCTTTACTAAGTGCATCCAAAGTGCCCGTAGTAAACAGCATTCAGTTAGTAAAAAAAATGATAAGCTTTTATCCCCTTCAGGAAGCCCTTGAAAAAGTAGAAAAAAAAGTAATTAAAGGCCATTCCTTAAGTGAAAGTCTGCGTGACAATTCTATTTTTGATCATAAAATGATCGCTCTGGTAAAGGTGGCAGAAGAAACCAATCAAACCGAATATATTTTTGAAAGGCTCAACCAGCAATACAATCAGGAAGTACAGCAACGCTCTAAAATGTTATCTACCGTAATAGAGCCCATGATTATTGTATTTGTTGGGATCATGGTAGGAGTTATACTTATTGCCATGTATCTCCCTATGTTTCGTTTAAGCAGTGTATTAGGATAGAAATGAAACATAAAAAAGCTATTTTTTTATGAATTTAAGTCTTTTTTTGTAAGTTTATACAGCAATCAAAAACTTTAAATATGAAAAAAAAGCATTTAAAAGGATTAATGTTGAGAAAATCTCAAATATCCAGCCTCAATGTTGATAAGCTGACAGGAGGAGGGAGTGAATTTGCATCATGTCTTAGTTATACTACCCAAACCTGTGTGGAAACCCGTGATGCCGGATGTTCCAATCACATGTGTGATTCCCGGCTGGGAGGCTGTAAAACCTATTATTGTCCGATCTTAATGTAAAACAAAAAAGCGAGTAAAGACTCGCTTTTTTAGTTATTATTTTCAAAAAGGGCTTTGAGCTCAGTAGCTTCTCCGGGTTTCATCTTGCCTGCTAATACCAGGCTCAACTGTTTTCTGCGCAAAGCGGCTGCAAATCTTTCTTTTTCCAGATCGGTTTCCGGATTTAATCGTGGTACCTCTACCGGCATTCCGGTATCATCAACGGCTACAAAGGTATAAATAGCCTCATTGGCTTTGGTTTTAGAGCCTGAAACCCTATCTTCTACCCATACATCTATAAACACTTCCATAGAAGTTGTAAAAGCTCTCGAGATCGAAGCTTCTACCGTTACCACGCTGCCCAGTGGTATCGCTCTGTTAAAAGCTACGTGATTTACCGAAGCGGTCACCACAATACGTCTGGAGTGTCTTCTAGCTGCAATACTTGCTGCCCTGTCCATTCTGGCCAGTAATTCCCCGCCAAAAAGATTGTTAAGCGGATTGGTTTCACTGGGTAATACCAGATCCGTCATAAAAGTTCTGGATTGTGAAGGGGTTTTTGGTTTCATCTCCTAAATTTTTTGCAAAGATACACCTGCTCTTTTTAAAAAAAAGGGTTTTATCTGTTTTTCAGGATGCACAAAGAAGCAGTAAATATTGCAACGGTTATTCGGTTACGAGCAACCAGGCATCAGGAGATTCATTTTTTTTGATATCTCTTAGGAACTGAAGTGCGGCATCAACATCGGTGAAGCCTGCGTAGGAAACCTGATGAAGCCCATACCGGTTCTTTCCTATACGTTCTGCTTTGAAGCCTTTATCCAGTAATTGTTTTACTTTTCTTTCGGCATTGGCTTCAATTCTAAAAGCACCGGCTACGACATAAAAACGCACGGTTTCTTTGATCAGATTGAAATGAACAGAAGGAAGCTCTACCGGATTTGTATCAAAAAATGTAGCCTGCTGTATGGTTTCTTCTACTTTTTTGGCTGCCTGTTGTTCGGCAATCACAAACTGTTGCCGGTTGTAATCTGAAAAATATTTATATCCCGCAGCACCCAGTGAGATGGTTATAAGACCTATAGCCGCATACCTAAGGTATGGCCGTCTTTCTCTTTTTTCAGGAGTGAACAGTACAGGTACTTTTTCTTCCTTCTTAGAAACCACTTCGTTTTTAAGGATCTTCCGGGAAACTGCAGGAGATACAAAAGAAGATAAGCCAAACGCAGAAGTTAAATAATTAACCTGATAAGAAGGTTGAAACTGTATACTACCTTCGTCATTGGTAGTAAGCTCCCCAATATTTTTAAGACTGAGCTTTTCACGATTTTCCAGTTGCTTTTTCCAGAAACTTACCAGTTTATCGAGTTTTAACAAAGCTTCTTCGTAATCAATATTCTCTGCTTCAGAAATATAACGTGCCAGTAAACCGTCATTAGTAGTTAGTTGCGCATTAAAAGAAACTTCCTTAGAAGGGGGGTAAAATGCATTGGTACCTTCATGAACACGGGCCGGTTTGTACTGGGTAAGGAATGCCCCAAATTGAGGGACCGTTACACATTGGTACCTGTAAAGTAAATCACTAATGTAGTTTTCTGCCCGCATTAAAAGCAAATATTATAAAATTTTAACTCTGCCGAAAATTGAGAGCAAACTTTTTATCAACATTCATACATAGTATTTTTAACGGGTTTGTTAACAGGGTATTAGGTGAAAAATGTAATTTGTAAGACTTTTTTTATAGAAAAGAAAAACGAAAACACCCGTTTGTTTTTTATACAAATAAGAAACCGATGCTTATTAAGAAGGTTTTTTCTTATATTTTTGTTTGCATGACCTCTGAAAATCTTTTTGCTGCCCTTGCTTTACAATGTATTCCCAATATTGGCGATGTGAATGCCAAAAAACTCATTGCCGTATGTGGAAGCCCGGAAGCGGTGTTTAAAGAAAAGAAGAGCCGGTTGTTAAAAATAGATGGTATTGGTACACGTACTCTGGAACATATTTTTGAAAAACAACATTTTGAAAGAGCTGAAGAGGAACTCAGGTTTATTAAAGATCATAAAGTACAATACAGCTTTTTTACAGATGAAAGCTATCCTGAGCGGTTAAAACATTGTCTGGATGGCCCTATTTTAATATTTAGCAGTGGGCATACCCGGCTTTCCGGTAAAAGGGTTTTGAGTATTGTAGGGACACGGCAAATTACCACGCATGGCTTACGGTTCTGTGAAAAACTGGTAGAAGAACTGGCACCTTTTAACCCTGTAATTGTAAGCGGTTTTGCTTATGGGGTAGATATTGCCGCCCAGAGAGCAGCACATAAAAACGGTTTGCAAACCATAGGTTGTCTGGCCCACGGGCTAAATCAAACTTATCCCAGGGTACATCATGTCTATAGAAAGGAAATTGAGACCCAGGGCGGTTTCATTACCGAATTTCACAGTTCAAGCAAACCAGACAGAGAAAACTTTCTGAAACGTAACCGCATTATTGCCGGTATTTCTGAAGCAACCATAGTAGTGGAATCTGCTGAAAAAGGAGGAAGCCTGGTAACGGCTGCACTGGCAAATTCATACCACAGAGAGGTTTTTGCCGTGCCGGGAAGAGTTGGTGATCGTTACAGTGCCGGATGCAATACGCTTATTAGAACGCATAAAGCCCACCTGCTTACATCAGCCGCAGACATAGTATATATATTGGGCTGGGATGTTGCTTACACCCCGGAACCCATTATCCAGAAACAATTATTTCCCGATTTGGATGAAACTGAAAAAAAGATATACCACTACCTAAGCCGCAACGGAAAAGAGCTTCTGGATACCATAGCTCTTGATTGTAAACTGCCCATACATCTGGTTTCAACCAAACTCCTTTCTATGGAGCTTAAAGGGGTAGTGCGGCCGCTACCGGGAAAACTCTTTGAAGCGGTTTAATACCCCAGACGTGTACGCACTCTTTGCAATACAGTGTTGGCAACATCAGAAGCTTTTTGGGCTCCCTGTGCAAGTATATCATCCACCGCATTGAGGTTACTCATGTAATAATTAAAACGTTCCCTCTCTGCCTGGTACTTAGTAATCAATAGTTCATAAAGGGCTTGTTTGGCGTGTCCGTAACCGTAACCACCCTCCAGATAATTTTTGCGCATTTTTTTTGTTTCTTCTGCATTGGCCACTATTTTATAAAGTGCAAAAACATTACAGGTATCCGGATCTTTTGGTGATTCTAAAGGGGTACTGTCTGTTTCGATACCCATTATTTGTTTACGCAGAGGTTTATCTGCCAGGAAAAGATCAATGGTATTGCCTTTACTTTTGCTCATTTTGGTGCCATCAGTTCCAGGAATATACATGGTTTCTTCCTGCACCTTTGCTTCGGGTAATACAAAAGTCTCTCCCATTTGATGATTAAAGCGGGAAGCGACATCTCTTGTTATTTCAATATGCTGTA
This sequence comes from Ascidiimonas aurantiaca, assembly GCF_037646345.1. NCBI lineage: Bacteria > Pseudomonadati > Bacteroidota > Flavobacteriia > Flavobacteriales > Flavobacteriaceae > Ascidiimonas > Ascidiimonas aurantiaca. Next base: position 136,094 of record NZ_JBBEWR010000004.1, read on the forward strand.
ACTGGTCCTTGCCTACCGGTACATGCTCTGCATCATACAGAACGATATCTGCCGCCATAAGCATAGGGTAGGTAAAAAGACCGGCATTGATATCTTCGAGCCGATCTGCCTTGTCTTTAAAAGAATGTGCCAGGGTAAGTCGCTGGTATGGAAAAAAACAGTTGAGGTACCAGGCCAGTTCTGTTACCTGTGGCACATCACTTTGTCTGTAAAAAATGGTTTTTTCAGTGTCTAGTCCCGATGCCAGCCAGGCAGCAGCAATAGCATGCGTATTTTGTTTTAATTCTTTTGCATTCTTTATTTGTGTAAGCGAATGCATATCGGCAATAAACAGAAAAGATTCGTTTTCAGGTTTTTTTGCCATTTCAATAGCCGGAAAAATGGCACCCAGTAAATTGCCCAGATGCGGAATTCCCGTACTTTGAATACCAGTAAGGATTCGTGCCATAGTGTTTCTTTACAAAGAAAGCAAAGGTAAAAGATTTACTATAAAAGCAGGTCAAAATTGTTAATTTTGGCATTATGGTATTCTTACTTAGAAGTCTTTGGTATTTTTTATGGCGATCCTGGTTTTACATACTTGTAACCGTGCCTATTGTTATTTTTTTTCCGGTATTACTGGTTCTTTCTTCCCGTGAAAGCTGGTACCCTCATTTCTTTTGGGTGGCCCGCAATCTGTGGGCCTCCGTCATTCTGTACGGTATGGGGTTTGTGCCTCATATTCGTACCGAAGGCCAGCGCATGCAAAAGGGTAAAAGCTATATGCTTGTTGCCAACCATACCAGTATGTCAGACATTATGCTTATGCTAAGAGCGTCAAAACAACCCTTCGTTTTTGTAGGAAAAAAGGAACTGGCCAGACTGCCGGTTTTTGGTTTTTTCTATAAACGGGTTTGTATCCTGGTGGACAGAAGCAATGCCAAAAGCCGCAAGGAAGCCTATGACATGGCAAAAGCAAGATTAAACAGCGGTTTGAGTATTTGCATTTTTCCGGAAGGGGGTGTACCTGATACTTCAGTTTTTCTGGATGAATTTAAAGATGGGGCCTTCCGGCTTGCTATTGAATACCAAATACCCGTGGTACCCATTACTTTTGGCGATAACAAACAAAGATTTCCTTTTTCTTTTTTTTCTGGTACGCCGGGGAGCATGCGCGTTATGATACATCGTTTTATAGAGACCGGCGGATGTACTATTAAAGATAAAACAGCACTAAAACAAAAAGCAAGAGAAGTGATTTACCGGCAGCTAAAAGTATTTAAAAAAGAAAAAGCCGTATAAAATACGGCTCTTTCCTCATCATTGCTCTGTAAGCAATCAACTAACCTAATTAACCAAAACCTAAAAACTAAAACTAATGCCTGTATATACTCCTACAGAATACGGGTTAAACCCTCCCGAATCCCTGGAAAATGTACTTAACTGATATTTGAACAAAGGTTCAAGACTGAAGAAAAGATTATTAGTAAATCTGTAATCCAGTCCAAAACCAATATTTGTGCTAAAATTTATGTTGTTGAGATTATTGGCTTCACCAATATTGGTGACCAGCTCATCGGAATTTACCGACAAGGCATTATCAGTTAAAAACAAAGAACTAATGCCCCCTATAACATTTAAACTGAGCCTGCGGTTCACCACTCTGTATTTTAATTCCAAAGGCACTTCCAGATAACCCAATTCCTGCGTAAGTTCCCCGCCAATGGTGGGAGCCAGTGCATTGGTCTCTCTGCGGGAGTCGCTAAATGCCGAAATAAGTGCTCCTTTATCACCTATCACCAGGTTTTGACCATTGGCCGAATAGTTAATAGTGCTAATGGCCTGTGTGGATACGGCAACCGAAGTAACTGATACATCGTTGGTATTGTACCCGTAGTTTACCCGGTTCACTCCTGAGCGAACACTTAAGCGTTCATTGATCTTATAACTTACATTAATACCGTAGCTAAGATTGATATTTCCAGATTTTGAGTTATCTGCAAATTGTGAATGAATAGGAGAACCGTCTCCCCCCATGGTATTAAAATATACGGGGGCCAGGGTAGGACTTACACTCCAGCGATTTGCCACCTCTTCAGTATCGTTAGTTTTTTCTTCTTTCCCCGCAATGGCTTCCAGAATAGAAGGCTTTTGAGAATTATCGGTTTCTTTTTCGGCAGCCGGAACGTCTGCTGTTTGGGTGTTTGCTGTTACCGTCTCTTTACTTGCAGAAGCATCTCTAGTATTTACTTCTTTACTAATAAACTCTTTTTGATTGGTTTTTTCTTTTTCTGTTAAAGAAGCTATGGCCTTGTCCTGTAAGGCAGGATCTTCTTTTACAGGTTTTGGAATATCTGCCACGGCTTTTTCTTCCTGAAAATAGGACCCCTTGATTATTTGTTTTTTCAAAGATTCATCTTTCTTTTCAGTAGGGAGTATTTGTTTTTCAGGGTTCTTATCAGGGGTATTGTTGGTATAAGGCGAGGTTTTTTGCAGGGTTTGTTGGTCTATCTCTGCCGGAGCGATCTTCTCTGGAGTTTCTGTATCGGTCTTTAGCACATCTTCCTGAATGTTAGTAACAGGTACTTGTGTTTCAACAGCCTGATCTCTGGTAAGCAGGTTATAACCGATGGTTACCAATAAAGCGATAGCTGCCGCCATACCTCCCAGGCGCCACCAGAACGGGAGTACCCTGCGGTTCTCCCTGTTTTGACGGTCCAGGCTGTTCTCAATTTTGTTCCATACAGTTTCATGCGGGATTTGTTCAAAATCCTTGAATTTTTCCCTGTACAACCGGTCTATGTTTTTCTTTTCACCCATTTTTACAGTGAGTTAATCTTTTTTTTTGCCCGATGGTCTTCGATCTTATTTTTCAAAATCATTCGGGCCCTGGCAAGATTGGACTTGGAGGTACCTTCTGATATGAGTAACATTTCACCAATTTCTTTATGCGAATACCCGTCCAACACATACATATTAAAAACGAGCCTGTAACGATTAGGAAGCTCCTGAATAATGTTCAGCAGGTATTGCAAAGAAATATCTTCTGCATCTACTTCAATCTCTACTTCTTCTGCAACCTCATTGGCTATAAGATCAAAAACACCTTCTTTACGGTATTTTTGTAATACAGTATTTACGGTTATCCGGCGCATCCAGCCTTCAAAAGAGCCATTAAAATTAAACTGCTCTATTTTTTGGAAAATAGTTAAAAAACTGTCGTGTAAATTGTCTTCGGCTTCTGTTTTATTTCTGGAATACTTAAGACAAATGCTATACAACTTACCACCGAATAGCCTGTACAATTGTTCCTGGGCTTTTCGTTCTCCATTTTTGCATTGATGTATGAGTTGTTTTAAACTCACGTTAGCCGGTTGTTTATTTAATCACTTTTTTATTATTCTACAGGAACTTCTACGGTGAGGAATTCAGATTGACCGTTATCGTCATATCCCTGCCAGAACCTGAAAGTATAAGTTTTGGTATCAAGAACGATAAAATCAAAAGAAACTTCTACCTCTTCATCTTCCAGCTCTTCACAGGTGTTATCGTCCAGCACGGTATTAATTACGACTACGGTTCTTGTATTGTCGGTACCTATTCTGTAATCAAAACCTTCAAAAAAATAGCAGTTTGTAGGCCTCATGTATTTTACTTTGATCTCATAAGTTTCTCCCTGCTCAAAAGATTCAGGTACCTCTACTCCCGTTATAGGCATAGCTGCAAAATGAAAATTCGTTCCATCATCAAGACTACATGAAGCAGTCAATATGATCATGAGAAATAAGGCTAAAAACTTTTTCATTGTAACTATATTGTTTTCTTAAAGATGCAGAAAACTTTTTGAGGTTGCGTACCTGGGCCTATTATTACATTGTTAAGCACCTAATTTTTAAGAATAAAGCTAATACTAAGGGGTCATCTTGCAGATATATTATATAGTTTTTTGGAATGGGTGCTCATTCAAACAACCGCTAAAAAAACCCGGAAAATCCGGGTCTCTATTTAGTTTTTTAAAGCAGTTAATGCCTCTCGTATTTTTACTTCCAGTTCTTCCAGTAATTCAGGGTTATCCTGCAATAATAGTTTTACTGCATCGCGTCCCTGTCCTAATTTAGTGTCGCCATAGCTAAACCAGGAGCCGCTTTTCTTTATTATTTCATAATCTACACCAATATCCAGTATTTCTCCAATACGCGAAATGCCTTCTCCGTACATTATATCAAATTCGGCAGCTTTAAAAGGAGGTGCTACTTTGTTCTTAACTACTTTTACTCTGGTTTTGTTACCTACTACGTTCCCGTTACTGTCTTTTATTTGTGTAGAACGGCGTATATCCAGACGTACGGAGGCGTAGAACTTGAGTGCATTTCCTCCCGTAGTGGTTTCGGGATTTCCAAACATTACGCCAATTTTTTCACGAAGCTGGTTAATAAATATCACGGTACAGTTGGTTTTGCTTATGGTAGCAGTGAGTTTTCGCAGCGCCTGTGACATGAGCCTGGCATGCAGTCCCATCTTAGAGTCGCCCATTTCTCCCTCTATTTCACTTTTAGGCGTAAGCGCAGCCACAGAGTCAACTATAACAATATCAATAGCGCCCGAGCGAATAAGATTATCTGCTATTTCCAGGGCCTGTTCTCCATGGTCTGGTTGCGAAATGATAAGATTGTCAATATCAACACCCAGTTTTTCGGCATAAAAACGGTCAAAAGCATGTTCTGCATCAATAAATGCTGCAATGCCACCTGCCTTTTGTGCCTCTGCCATGGCATGCAGGGTAAGTGTGGTTTTACCAGATGATTCAGGTCCGAAAATTTCAATGACTCTTCCTTTGGGATACCCGCCCACTCCCAGGGCCATATCCAACCCCAAAGAACCGGAAGGTATTACTTCTACTTCTTCTACCACACTGTCTCCCAGCTTCATAACAGACCCTTTTCCGTAAGTTTTATCAAGTTTGTCCAGGGTTAGTTTAAGTGCTTTTAATTTCGCATCTTTTTCAGAACTCATAATCACTTTTCTATTAATTAATTCTCGCTAAAATACTACTTCTTTTTTCTATCCGCAATGTGTTATCAGGTCTTTTTATTTTTTTGGATACAGTGAAAGGCTTCTCGTTCAAAACACGAAACCAAGCCTCAAAAAACCTGTTTATGAGGAGCTTGAAAAACCCGTAAAAACAAAAAGCGTGAAAACATAAATTTGTTTTCACGCTATAAAACAATATTTTTGCCCCCATATCACATAACATTCTTTAACCTTAAAAATTAGTATAGCATGCAACTGTACAATACTTTAAGTGCTAAAGAAAGAGCAAAGCTTATTGAGGAAGCCGGTAAAGAACGGCTTACGCTTTCTTTCTACAAGTACTACCATATTAAAAACACTGCTATTTTCAGGAATCATTTGTTTATAGCGTGGAACGAACTCGATGTATTAGGCCGTATTTATGTGGCTTCTGAAGGTATTAATGCTCAATTATCGGTTCCGGCTGAAAAATTTTTAAACTTCAAAGAACACCTGGACAGCATTACTTTTTTAGAAAATGTGAGGCTTAATATTGCCATAGAGCAGGATAACAAGTCTTTTCTGAAACTAAAAATAAAAATTCGGGATAAGATTGTGGCAGACGGCTTAAACGACACTACTTTTGATGTGACCAACAAAGGGGTACATGTAGATGCACAACGGTTTAATGAACTTGCGGCTGACCCTAATACTATTATCCTGGATATGCGTAATCACTATGAGAGTGAAATTGGGCATTTTAAAGGGGCCGTTACACCTGATGTGGATACATTTAGAGAGTCGTTACCCATTATTGAAAATGACCTTAAAGATCACAAAGAAGATAAAAACCTTTTAATGTACTGTACAGGTGGTATTCGTTGTGAAAAAGCCAGCGCCTATTTTAAGCACAAAGGCTTCAAAAAAGTATATCAGTTGGAAGGTGGTATTATCAATTATGTACGGCAGGTAGAGAACGAAAATGTCGAGAACAAATTTATAGGCAAGAATTTTGTGTTTGACGATCGTCGCGCCGAAACAGTGAGCCCCGATGTTATTGCTCGTTGCCACCAGTGTGGAGAGCCTTGTGATACTCATGTAAATTGTGCCAATGAAGCCTGTCATTTGCTTTTTATACAATGCGAGTCCTGCGCCAAACATATGAATGACTGCTGTTCTGATACATGTAAAGACATAACGGCCCTTCCCTACGAAGAGCAAAAAGCGTTGAGAAGAGGTAAAACAAAATCCAATCTGATTTTTAAAAAAGGACGATCAGAAGTTCTTACGTTCAAGAATAATAAGGTAAAGAATGAGATTGTTCTCGATGTTAAGAAATAATCTTATCTTTAACCCTTTATAAGTATTTATGAACCTACTCCGGCACAGTTAGTGCCGGTCAATATATATAGATATGGGTTGTAGCAGTTGTTCGACAGGAAAGGACGGACAACCACGCGGTTGCAGAAACAATGGTACCTGTGGCACAGATGGTTGTAATAAACTAACCGTTTTTGACTGGCTTTCAAATATGACGCTGCCTTCCGGACAAAAAGTATTTGATTGTGTGGAAGTGCGATTCAAAAACAGCAGAAAAGACTTTTTCAGAAATACCGAAAACCTAACACTTTCTATAGGCGATATTGTTGCTACCGAGGCCACACCTGGCCATGATGTAGGGATCGTGACCCTTACCGGAGAGCTGGTTAAGGTGCAAATGAAAAAGAAAAAGATAGACTGGGACGAAGTAACCCTTCCTAAAGTGTACCGCAAGGCTTCCCAAAAAGATATAGATGTCTGGTCCTCTTCCCGTGACCGTGAAGAAAGCGTAAAGAAAACATCACGAGAACTGGCCATCGCACTGGGTTTACAAATGAAGATCTCTGATGTAGAGTTTCAGGGTGACGGCTCAAAAGCTACCTTTTACTATACTGCCGATGATCGGGTAGATTTTAGACAGCTTATTAAAGAAATGGCCAAAGCTTTTGGTACCCGAATAGAAATGCGTCAGATCGGATTTCGCCAGGAAGCCGCCCGGCTGGGAGGTATTGGTTCTTGCGGAAGAGAGTTGTGCTGTTCTACCTGGCTTACCGACTTCCGTTCGGTAAATACTTCAGCAGCCAGATACCAGCAGTTATCACTTAACCCTCAAAAACTGGCAGGCCAGTGCGGTAAACTCAAATGTTGCCTCAATTATGAACTGGATGCTTATCTGGATGCACTGAAAAGCTTTCCTAAAAATGACATTAAACTCTTTACTGCCAAAGGAAAAGCACATTGCCAGAAAATAGATATATTTAAAGGCCTCATGTGGTTTGCCTATGAAGAAGACAGCATAAACTGGCATAAACTTACCATTGAACAGGTAAACGAGATCATAGCCTCTGGTGAAAAAGGAGAAAAAGTAGCCAGTTTAGAAGAATTTGCGTCCGATTTAATTGAAAACGATACGAAAAAGGAATTTGAAAACGTTGTAGGACAGGATAGTTTAACCAGATTTGATAAACCCAAGAAAAGCCGCAGCAGAAAAAAAGGATCGCGGCGCAGAAATCAAAGAAGCCAATCCAGAAAAAATGCTTAAAAAACCGGTTGTTTTTCTCATCCTGTTACTTATTATTTCCTGTGATTCCGGCAGTGTCTTTTCAGCATATGAGCCACTGGGCAACAAATGGGAAGGCCATACACCCGTAGAATTTACTTTTCAGGCACCAGATACGATTCAGCCGTATCATCTGTTTATAAATGTAAGGAATGATGAAAAGTATCCGTTTAGTAATCTATTTCTAATTGTTAATATGGATTTTCCCAATGGTAATACCGTAACCGATACTTTGGAGTACCAGATGACAAAACCTGATGGTTCCTGGTTGGGAGAGGGATTCACATCTTTAAAAGAGAATAAGCTCTGGTTTAAAGAAAATGTCATTTTTCCTGTATCAGGAGATTACGAGATCCGTATTGAGCATGCTATGCGTATAAATGGTAAGGTAGATGGTGTGAAAATACTCGAAGGTATAAAAGATGTGGGTATAAAAATCGAGAAAGCCGTAAAACAGTAAAGGCAATGGCAAAAAAAAAGAAAAAAACCGGGGTCACTCAGGACCCTTCGGTACAAAAATATATGAAGTGGTTCTGGAAACTTTTCGGGAGCGCTTTCCTGATAATTATCTTTATATTCCTACTCGCTTCCTGGGGTGCTTTTGGTACTATGCCCACCTTTGAGGTACTGGAGAACCCGAGAACTAACCTCGCTACCGAGATCATTTCTTCTGACGATGAAACCCTAGGTAAGTTTTATTTTAACGATAACAGGACTCCTGTAAATTATGAAGATCTGCCGCAGCACCTCGTAGATGCACTGGTAGCTACTGAAGATGAGCGCTATTATGACCATTCTGGCATAGATGCCCGCGGAACGCTCAGGGCCTTTATATTTCTGGGGACCAAAGGAGGGGCCAGCACGATCTCACAACAATTGGCAAAGCTGCTTTTTACCGAAAGACGCTCAAATAACATCTTTTCACGAAGTATTCAGAAAGTAAAAGAATGGATCATAGCCATACGGCTGGAAAGGCAATATACCAAAGAAGAGATCATCGCTATGTACTTTAACATTTACGATTTTAATTACAATGCCGATGGTATAAGGTCTGCCTCACGTATTTATTTTGGTAAAGAACCCGCAGATCTCACGGTAGAAGAATCTGCCATGTTGGTAGGCATGCTCAAGAATTCATCGCTGTACAACCCCATTCGAAGAGAAGAATTAGTACTACAACGAAGAAATGTAGTGCTGAAACAAATGGAAAAAAACGATTATATTACCACTACTCAAAAAGATTCTCTTCAAAAACTGCCTTTAGGCATTCGGTTCAATCCCGAGTCACACCGGGAAGGGATCGCTACGTATTTTAGAATGTACCTCCAGGGCTTTCTTAAAGACTGGATTTCAAAAAACCCTAAAAGAGACGGCTCTGAATACAACATTTATCTGGATGGGCTTAAGATCTATACCACTATAGACTCACGTATGCAACGCTATGCAGAAGAAGCGGTAGCAGAACATATGGAGCAGCTCCAGAAAGAGTTTTTTGTTCAAAATACACCCAAAAGGAACCCAACGGCCCCTTTTATGGGTGTTACCCAGGATGAGATAAAAAACCTTTACAAAAGGGCTATGAGGCAGTCTGAACGCTGGCGTGCTATGAAAGCTGAAGGGAAGAGTGAAAAAGAAATTTTCGATTCTTTTAATAAAAAAACAGAAATGACCGTATTTAGCTGGGAAGGGGAGAAAGATACCATTATGACTCCCATGGACTCCATTAAATACTACAAGCATTTTCTAAGAACGGGTATGATGAGTATGGAACCTCAAACGGGTCACGTAAAAGCATGGGTTGGCGGTATTAATTACAAACATTTTCAGTACGATCAGGTATGGCAGGGGGCAAGACAGGCGGGATCTACCTTTAAACCCTTTGTGTATGCCACCGCTATAGACCAGTTACACCTGTCGCCTTGCGATTCACTTCCCGATGTATATAATTGTATCGAGGCCAACAAATATGGTAATATAGAACCCTGGTGCCCTAAAAATTCAGATGGGAAATATTCAGGAGAAATGAAAACGCTTAAAAATGCACTGGCAAATTCTATTAATACCATTACTACCAAGCTTATGGATTATGTAGGCCCGCAACCCGTTATTAACCTTGCCCATAAACTCGGAATTACCGCAGAAATACCAGAAGTACCATCTATAGCTCTGGGAACACCAGATATTACCGTTTATGAAATGGTGGGGGCTTATGGTACATTTGCAAATCAGGGAGTATATGTAAAACCCGTAATGGTTACCCGAATAGAAGACAAGAATGGTTCTGTACTCTATGAATATATGCCTGAAACCAGAGATGTGCTCAGTGCTGAGGTTGCCTATGCCACAGTTAACCTTCTTCAGGGAGTTACCGAAAGCGGCTCCGGAGCACGGCTTAAACATGAATGGGCAAAGGGAAGAGCCGTTTATAAAGAAGTAGTAACCGGGTACCCTTATAAGCTAGACAATCCTATAGCAGGAAAAACAGGGACTACACAAAACCAAAGCGATGGCTGGTTTATGGGTATGGTGCCTAATCTTGTTACCGGAGTCTGGGTTGGCGGCGAAGACCGTTCCATACACTTTCGTACCACAGCCTACGGCCAGGGAGCGAGTATGGCACTGCCTATATGGGCCCTTTATATGAAAAAGTGTTACGCCAATGCTGACCTGGAGGTATCAAAAGATGCATTTACAGAACCGGAGGAGCTTACCATTAATGTAAACTGTGACAAAAAACCAGAAGAAAATAAAAAGATATTACCAGATGATGGCCTGGAAGAAATAGACTTCTAGGGGGTACTTTCTTTTTTTAGAAGCTCCGGATATACAACTGTATTTAAAATTTCATAAAACCACTCCGCAATCCTGTATTATTTCGTAATTTTCACGCAAAATACTACGAAATGATCAATAAAAAAGTAAACTCTGTTACAGAAGCTCTTCAGGGCGTAGAAGATCATATGACTATGATGTTCGGGGGGTTCGGATTATGCGGAATACCCGAGAATAGTATTGCACAACTTGTAAAACTGGGAGTAAAAGGGCTTACCTGTGTTTCTAATAACGCCGGCATAGATAATTTTGGATTGGGACTTTTGCTACAGCAACGACAAATAAAAAAAATGATATCCTCTTACGTGGGTGAAAACGATGAGTTTGAACGGCAAATGCTTAGCGGTGAACTGGAGGTAGAGCTTATTCCGCAGGGTACCCTGGCAGAGAGATGTAAGGCTGCACAAAGCGGATTTCCAGCTTTTTATACACCTGCGGGTTATGGAACCGAGGTAGCAGAAGGTAAAGAGAGCAGAGAATTTAACGGAAAAATGTATATTCTGGAACATGCATTTGAAGCCGATTTTGCCTTTGTAAAAGCATGGAAAGGCGATGAAGCAGGGAATCTCATATTTAAAGGCACATCCAGAAACTTTAACCCATGCATGTGCGGTGCGGCCAGAATAACAGTAGCCGAAGTAGAAGAGCTTCTTCCCGCAGGAGCTTTAGACCCCAACCAGGTACACATACCTGGTATTTTTGTACAGCGCATCTTTCAGGGAGCTACTTTTGAAAAAAGAATTGAACAACGAACAGTTAGAAAAAGAAATTAATATGAGCCTTACCAAAGAACAAATTGCGCAACGCATTGCCCGGGAGGTAAAAGACGGATACTATGTGAACCTTGGGATAGGTATTCCTACATTAGTAGCTAATTTTGTGCGTAACGATATCTCAGTTGAATTTCAAAGTGAGAATGGTGTTTTAGGGATGGGCCCATTTCCATTTGAAGGTGAAGAGGATGCTGATATTATTAATGCAGGAAAACAAACCATAACTACGTTACCCGGAGCCTCTTTTTTTGACTCTGCCATGAGTTTCTCCATGATACGAGGGCAACATGTTGACCTCACTATACTGGGAGCTATGGAAGTAGCAGAAAATGGAGATATAGCCAACTGGAAAATACCCGGTAAAATGGTAAAAGGTATGGGGGGCGCTATGGACCTGGTAGCATCGGCAGAAAATATTATCGTAGCCATGATGCATACTAACAAAGCAGGTCAATCAAAGCTGCTAAAAGAATGTACATTGCCTTTAACAGGAGTAAATTGTGTAAAAAAAGTGGTTACCAATCTGGCAGTGTTAGATATAACCCCTGAAGGCTTTAAGTTGCTCGAGAGAGCCCCTGGCGTTACCGTAACACAGATTAAAGAAGCTACTGAAGGAAACCTGATCATAGAAGGAGACATTCCGGAAATGGATTTGTTAACATAGACAGCATTCCAAAACATACGTATGGAGCCGGTATTTTACCGGCTTTTTTATTACAATATTTCTGAAAATAGATTATAAAAAGTGTAAAAAAAACATAAATAATGCATTTCATCGATTTTTTACAACATTTCATCGATGATATAAAATATTTTATTTATGTTTGAAGCAAGTTTTACCCCCAAAGCTTAATACCATGAAAACAAGAGTAACCCCCAAACTAAACTTAAAAATGGCCGAAAGCTGGAATCATTCCTATTCCTACATAGAAGGTCTGCGTTCATCGGTAGGTTTTATCAAAAGCCTTGCTGTAGTCGCTAAAAAAGTTTTTATGCTTTGATGATGATTGCGTGGGTCTGATACCTTTTTTGCCCCTAAGGTTAACTATCCACATATAAGGTAGTGTCAGGCTGCCAGGATTACCGCTGCCTTTTTACGGTAAACCTTATTGGAATTGTTTAATTGTTATGTTTGTTTAGTCCGTATTATTTCTATTCTTCGGGCTCACGTAATCATCATTTTTTATTACTTCTCTTACTTCACTTTCCATTTTTTAAAATCAATAGTTAAGAATTGAATCATTTTTATTTTTTTGGCGACAACTGGTTTTAATGCGTATTCTTTTTACATTTTTGTTGAATTTTCATCGAAAAAATAAAGTTTTTAACTTTTATTTGTGAAATTTTTAACAAATTGCAATGCAATTAACTAACTATTAACCAAAACTAAATACAATGCTCAAAAAAATTACGCTCTTTCTTATTTCCTTTTGTTTCTTCAGCGTAAGTAACGCTCAGGAGCAAAACAGGAATTGTGCTTCCATGGATAACCTGGAGTATCGCATGCTATTAGATCCCGGCTTGGCCGCACGAATGGCAGAAGTGGAAAATTATACTAAACGAAAAATTGCTCAACTTGAGCAAAACCGTATTGATGGTGACCTAATAACGATTCCTGTGGTAGTACACGTTATCTATAGTAATTCACAGGAAAACATTAGTTTGGCTCAAATACAGTCGCAACTGGATGTACTTAATGAAGATTTCAGGCGTTTGAATGCTGATGCTGATAACACCTGGTCACAGGCGGCAGATATGCAAATAGAGTTTTGCCTTGCTACTGTAGATCCTAACGGGAATGCCACCAGCGGAATTACCAGAAAATCATCGTCCAGAACCTCTTGGGGTACGAACGATGCTATGAAAAGCAGCACCCAGGGCGGGGTAGATGCATGGGATACCACGCAGTACCTCAATATGTGGGTGTGTAATATTGGAGGAGGAATTTTAGGATATGCTCAGTTCCCGGGTGGAAATGCTGCTACCGATGGTGTAGTAATGAGCCCTCAGTATTTTGGAAGCTCGGCTAAAGGTTCCGGTTTTTACCTCTCATCCCCGTTTGATCTGGGAAGAACCACCACTCATGAAGTAGGGCACTTTCTCAATCTCCGTCATATCTGGGGCGATGGTAACTGTAACTTTGACGATTTTGTAGCCGATACACCATCTTCTGACGCACCTAATTATCGCTGTGCCACCGGCCATGTTTCCTGTGGTTCTGTAGATATGGTACAGAATTATATGGACTATTCAGATGATGCCTGTATGAACCTGTTCACTCAGGGTCAAAAAAACCGCATGCGTGCCGTGCTACTTCCAGGGGGTATAAGAGCTTCTCTGGGAGCCTCTGATAAATGTTCCAGCACACCACCGCCGCCGCCAACCTGTAATGACGGTATTCAAAACGGAGACGAAACCGGTATAGACTGTGGAGGTTCTACCTGTGAACCCTGTGTATCTAACTGTTCTGAAAATGAAGTAACCTTAACCATTACTTTTGACAACTATCCGGAAGAGACCTCGTGGACATTGCTAAATGATGCAGGCCAGACAGTAGCATCAGGAGGTACTTATGGTAACCAGCCCGATGGTTCTACCCTAATAGAAGACCTGTGTTTACCAGATGATTGCTATACCTTTACTATAAATGATAGTTTTGGAGACGGTATTTGCTGTACGTATGGAAGTGGTTCCTATACCCTTACCGGACCTGGAGGTACATTGGCTTCGGGAGGTTCGTTTACCTCGTCTGAAGCTACTAACTTCTGTCTGGGAGCACCACCTGCACCTACCTGTACCGATAATATTCAAAATGGTGATGAAACGGGTATAGATTGTGGTGGTTCTGCCTGTGCCCCCTGCCAGCCCGGAGGTTCTGTTGTATTGCATGAAGCCTTTTTCGAGACCGGCTGGGATAACTGGATAGACGGAGGAAGTGATTGTGCACGTTATGCCGGGAGTAATTCATTTGAAGGAACGTACTCCATATACATACGTGACAATTCAGGAGTCGCCTCATCTATGACCTCACCACAATTAGACCTTACTCCGTATAGCGAAGTAACACTGGAGTTCTACTTCTATCCATTTAGTATGGAAACAGGAGAAGACTTCTTTGTAAGATATTTTGACGGCACTTCATGGACTACCGTAGCCACCTATACCAGTGGTAGCAGCTTTACCAATAACAGTTTTTATGTAGCTACCGTTACACTGGATACTTCACAATATAATTTTGCTGCCAATTCACAATTCAGAATGCAGTGTGATGCATCTACCAATTCAGATCTTATTTATGTAGATCAGGTAACCGTAACCGGAAGTAGTGGCGGTGCTGCCCGTGTAGGAAGCGAGCCTGTGCTCATACGCTCTATGCGTGAAGGGGTCGATATGGGAGACGCGCTCCTCTATCCTAATCCGGTAAGCGGAGATTTCCTCAATGTAAACCTGCTGCTTAACCCAGATACATCCTACCGAATTATCAATTTACTGGGACAAACAGTTAAGTCGGGTAAACTACATGAACAGAGAATTAACGTAAATGAATTACAAACAGGAGTATACATATTTGAACTGAATGACGGTGAAGAGATATCGACACAGAAATTCATTAAACAATAACCAACCAACTTTTTATAAAGGGAAGGCCGCTTTTAGCGGTCTTCTTCCATTTTACAGGCCCCGTAATACAGAAGCGGCTCGCTCCAGCGTATCATTTTCTTTAGCAAAGCAAAACCGAAGAAGATGCAGATCTTCCCCGTTTTCATGAAACACTGAAACAGGTATAGATGCAATGCCGTGTATTTTTACTAGCCAGTTGGCAAAATCTATATCTTTTTGAGTGCTTATGGCACTATAATCTAATAGCTGAAAATAGGTACCCTTAGTCTCCAGGATCTCAAAACGGGATCCTTTTAAAAGCTTTCTGAAGCGGTTTCGTTTTTTTTCATAAAAATCTGGAAGTGACAGATAGTGAGAAGGCTCTTTAAGATAGTCTGCAAACGCTTTTTGCATGGGATGATTGGCGCAAAACACGGCAAATTGGTGTGATTTTCTAAATTCATGCATCAGAGTTGCAGGAGCTACGCAATAGCCTGTTTTCCATCCGGTATTATGAAATGTTTTGCCAAAGGAAGCACAAATAAAGGCACGCTCAGCGAGATAGGGAAAACGGCATGCACTTTCGTGAGTGGCTCCATCAAAGATAATGTGTTCATAAACTTCGTCACTTAGCAAAAGTATATTGGTGTGTTTAAGTATAGACTCCAGTTCAAGCATATCCTCATGGGTCAGGATCGTGCCGGTAGGGTTATGCGGAGTATTTATAATAAGCATACGGGTTTGTGGGCGTATTTTGGCGCGTACCTCGTTCCAGTTTACCTTGTAATATGGCGAATGCATTTGAACAGGTACAGAAACCCCTCCCTGCAAGGCGATTGCCGGCTCGTAACAATCATAGGCCGGTTTTAGCAGGATAACTTCATCTCCCGGATTGACAAAAGTTGCAATAGCGGTAAAAATAGCCTGCGTAGCCCCTACGGTAATGGTTATTTCTGTAAGAGGATCGTAGTTTACCAGATGGGTTGCTGCTATTTTTTCTGAAATAACCTCTCTGAGTTGTAACAGGCCGGGCATGGGGGCATATTGGTTGTACCCGTCTTTCATAGCCCGGGTAACCAGGTCACTGAGCTTGGGGTCTGAAGGAAAATCAGGAAAACCCTGAGAAAGATTAATAGCATTATGCTTTTTAGCCAAACGGCTCATTTTGGTAAAAATAGTAGTTTCTACCCAGGGTAACTTGGAAGCAGTTTTAATACGTGTTTCCGGCATAACATCTACTTTTTTGACGAAGGTACGACTTTTAAGTCCTCTTTACAGTTGTGGAGAGCAGTACTCTATTCTGTAGGCATGACAGATATAAGGAGTTATGGCAGGATAAACTCCATTTAAAAAAGCGGTGGGAACACAAAAAAACCCTATATGCGCTTAGCATACAGGGTTAGGGGTTCAGGGTAATTGAGAAATCAATATAAAAGCTATTTGGTAACTAGTTCTGAAGTTGATTTCACAAAATCATCAACTTTGTCATGTGGTATTTCCTTCACATCAATAGCAAAGTCTCCGTTTGCACCGGAAACTACAATCTGGGGTCTGAACTCTCCGTTAAAAGAGCCCGTTACCTTATAGGGTTTTGAGCCGGGACCCAGAGGCCCTGTCCACCCCATAACATCTAATTTTAACCCGCCTACAAAATGAGTATCTCTTACGAGTGTAATTCCGGTGGTATAATTAGGTGCTTCACCTTCTACAGTTACTATAAATATGCCAGGTGTTCGAAGACCTGTCCATAAATAAGTAGCACTGGTTTTCTTAGGATCAAATGGTTGTTTTTTATAAAATCCCATAGTGTTAGTATTTAAAAGTCCTACTCTGTTTAGTATTAGGCTTTTCGGATTCCGCCACCGTCTGAGAAAATAGTAAGAGCCTTGTAAAACGTTATAACGATTTGTAAATATCTGAAAGTGAGTTGATTTTTAACAGAGTGTAAACACCCGGTTTGTAAACGGAAAGAAATACCTGATTTTAAAAAGAAGTAAAAAGCCACAAAAAATAATTGCTATATATTGCATATTTATTCTCCGTGCAGCTGTTGTTTCATTTGTGCTATAAGTTTATTTGCTACGGGTGTATTCATTCTTTCTAATTCTGCAATGGTACGTTTTAAAGTTTCCTGAGAGAGGGGAGAAGGCAGGGGTTTTTCAAAATTTTCTTTAGGGGCAAGTGAAAAAAATATGTTATCTGACCACGCATTACGCTCTCCATCTACTACCAAATGCACACGGGGCGTGGTTCCTTTATTTGCTACCGAATGTTCATAGTTTACATTTGTGTACCAACATTCTCCGGGAAGCATTTGCAGTTGTTTCCCATCAAGTATAAACTCTATTTTTTTATGTGTAACGATGGGTATATGGAGCCTAAAATTATAGTTTTCATATCCTAATTCATGGTCTCTGTGAGGTTTAATATAGGCTCCCGGGTCCAGTTTTAATAACCGAACTGATAGAAAAGGACATTTAAACTGTTTTAATACTTCCTGAAAATAAGAACAAAGCTTCATTACAGGAGTTTCTTTAAGTATTACACCGGGCTCCTGCATGGCATGAATGTTAGCCGGATCACCATCTTTTGCATAAAGTGCGATCGAATTCCAGGAACCTTCGTAGCCTGAAGTATTAAAATGAGGGATCCATGATAATTTCATGGCAGTTTCGAGATCTTTTATGAGTAGTTTTTCATTAAAGAGGAAAGGAAGTTTAAGATACTGAACAGGCTGTGGTATTTTCATACGGGAAGTTTTTTAAATAGCAACACTTTCTTTAATTTCATAACCAAACATAGGCTCCGGTTGTAGTCTGTAATAAATATGAATATGGGTTTCTTCAGGCCGTATCTGTGAGGTATTGAATATAAGTTTCGGAATGGTAAGGCCACTTTGATCATGCTCTATAACGATGTCTCCATATACTTCCAGACGGGTAAGCAAAACAATTTTGTCATAATGTTTTAACCGGTTTTTGGGCAAAGCAATTGTTTTTTCCATTAAAAAAGCGCTATCGTTTTGATTTTGAAGGGCATTCATTATGAAGTGCCTGTCAAATTTCATTAAAGTTGCTATCGTTTCATGCGATTTGTCTTTAGCTACCTCGGTACTGGTGTTTAACAATCCCAGGTCAACCTGAACAGATTGTGGAATAATTTGTATGTCATTCTTTAATTGAGGGATAAGGTTGAGCATAATAGGTACCTGTTGTTCTCTTACAAGAGCGTGCTGCATGGTTTCGCATACTATAATATCAAAATCGGTATTTTCATTAAACTGATAGGTGGTAGCATCTTCCTGTATTACATTCTTGATATGATTTTCAAACCCGAGTTGCTTTATAACTTTTACCGCATTTATTGCACTTACCGGATGTATCTCTATGAGTGTTACCTGTAGCTCTTTTTCTGAATACCGGCTGAGTATGGGTAGAACCAAAGTGGCAAAAGGCCCGCTCCCGGCATATAAAATATGTATAGGGTCTTTTTTCCGGGACTTTATGTCTTTTACAGCATTTGCAATACCTCTGATTAGCTGTTTGGTACGAACGAGGTCTTCTACACAGAGAGCGGCCCATGAAGTACCCAGGGCCACGCCGTTATTGAGATATATGTTTTCTCTGTTAGGCTCATCGTATAAATCAAGACCTGATAATTCCAGTAACATGGCCATATATGCTCTAATGGCAGATTCTAATTCTTTAAAATCAATACCCTCTTTTAAAAGTGTGGCGGTGATATTATTAAGTTTTTCTCTATGATCCATGATGAGTGATTTTTAGTGTGTAGGTCATTAATTCTTAGCACGCATACTTCCATTTTTGAAATGCGAAAAAAAGATTAAAAAAGAGTTCCTTTTTTGTATATGCAATGTAAGATTTTTTGATGGTAATAAATAATAGATTTTTTGATCTGTGAAGTCCTGCCAGTTATTTTTAAAATTAAAAAATGGCACATTGCTGAAATACAGCAAGTTCATGTCGTTTCTGCTTTAAGAGGCTGTCAAACACTTTTTTAAAAACAGGTATATTTACGGAATAGCACGCATACTTGTATGCAGTAATTATAAGAAAAAACTTTAAAGATGTCTTTAAGTACCCAACAACCTGTGACCGAGTAAACGGCTAAAATGTAAAAACCGGCTCATTAGGCCGGTTTTTATCTATACTGTACTGTAAATATATTTATTTATCCACCCCTATACTTGCTTTTAGATATTCCCGGTTCATGCGGGCAATATTTTCAAGTGAAATACCTTTAGGGCATTCAATCTCACAGGCTCCGGTATTGGTACAGTTACCAAAGCCTTCAAGATCCATTTGCCGAACCATGTTTATCACGCGGTCAGTGGCTTCTACCTGTCCCTGGGGTAAAAGTGCAAATTGAGACACCTTGGCTGAGGTAAACAGCATGGCACTGGCATTTTTGCAGGCAGCTACGCAGGCACCGCAACCAATACAGGTGGCAGCATCAAAAGCATTATCTGCATCGTGTTTGTTAATGGGAATAGCATTGGCATCTATGGTATTTCCTGAAGTGTTTACCGAGATATATCCTCCCGCCTGCTGTATACGGTCAAAAGCACTACGATCTACAATGAGGTCTTTTATTACCGGAAAGGCTTTTGCCCGGAAGGGTTCAATGTAAATAGTGTCTCCGTCTTTAAATTTACGCATGTGTAACTGGCAGGTAGTAATACCGCGGTCGGGGCCATGTGGTTCTCCGTTAATTTGAAGAGAGCAGGCACCGCAAATTCCTTCCCGGCAGTCATGATCAAACTCAATGACTTCTTCCCCTTTTGCCACAAGGCTTTCATTCAATACATCCAGCATTTCAAGGAAAGACATATCCGGAGATACATCACTCACATTATAATCAACTATTTTTCCTTTTGAGTTGGCATCTTTTTGACGCCATATTTTTAATTTAAGATTCATATCTTAAGTTGTTTGTTGTTCGTTAATTCACCAGCCTCACGGTAGCACTGTTTTTATTTGTAACTACGTGTTTTCACTTCAATGTTGTCATAGATAAGTTCTTCTTTATGCAACACGGCTTTTCCCGGATCTCCTTTGTACTCCCAGGCAGCTACATAGGTGAAGTTTTTGTCATCACGTAAAGCCTCTCCTTCTTCTGTTTGAAACTCTTCTCTGAAGTGTCCTCCACAAGACTCGTTTCTATGCAGCGCATCAATGGCAAAAAGTTCTCCAAGTTCCAGAAAATCTGCCACACGCATTGCTTTTTCGAGCTCTGCATTTTTTCCTTCGGCACTGCCGGGAACATTTACATTTTTGTAAAAATCTTCCCTTAGCTCGCGTATTTCGGTAATGGCTTCTTTCAATTCTTTTTCATTACGGCTCATACCGCATTTATTCCACATGATCTTGCCTAATTTCTTGTGGTAATGATCTACGGAATGGCTGCCGTTGTTATTGATAAGGCTGTCTAACTGAGTACGTACGTTCTTTTCGGCTTCTTCAAACTCGGGGAGATCGGTTGAGATCTTTCCGGTTCTAATATCGCTGGCCAGGTAATCACCAATGGTATAAGGAAGTACAAAATATCCATCAGCCAGCCCCTGCATAAGGGCAGAAGCCCCTAATCTGTTGGCACCGTGATCTGAAAAATTGGCCTCTCCGGCCGCATAACATCCGGGAATGGTGGTCATGAGGTTATAATCAACCCAAATACCTCCCATGGTATAGTGTACCGCAGGATAGATTTTCATGGGCGTTTTATAAGGATTCTCATCTACAATCTTCTCATACATCTGGAAGAGGTTACCATACTTATTGGCAATAACTTCTTCTCCTAATTTAAGGATCTCTTCTTTCGTGGGGTTATGATTTCCCTGAACGGCTGCTTTTTCGGCACCGTAACGCTCAATAGCAGCTGCAAAATCAAGGAAAACAGCTTCTCCGGTAGCGTTTACACCGAAACCGGCATCACAACGCTCTTTAGCAGCTCTCGAGGCTACATCTCTTGGTACTAGGTTACCAAAAGAAGGATACCTTCTTTCAAGGTAGTAATCCCTGTCTTCTTCTGCCAGTTGTGTGGGTTTTAATTTACCTTCGCGTATGGCTTTGGCATCTTCCAGTTTTTTAGGTACCCAGATACGCCCGTCATTTCGCAAGGACTCAGACATTAGGGTGAGTTTAGACTGGTGATCTCCCGATACGGGAATACAGGTAGGGTGTATTTGTGTAAAGCAGGGGTTGGCAAAATATGCCCCGCGTCTATGTATTTTCCAGGCAGCCGTTACATTACTTCCCATAGCATTGGTTGACAGGAAAAATACATTTCCGTAACCTCCGGAAGCAACTACAACGGCATGTGCCGAATGGCGCTCTATTTCCCCACTTACCAGGTCACGTGCAATGATCCCTCGTGCTTTTCCATCTACAATAACCAGGTCAAGCATCTCATGGCGGTTGTAAGGAATGATTTTACCCCGGTTGATCTGCCTGTTCATAGCTGCGTATGCACCTAATAATAACTGTTGTCCGGTTTGGCCTTTTGCGTAAAATGTTCGGGAAACCAAAACACCTCCAAAGGAACGGTTGTCTAAAAGACCTCCATATTCACGGGCAAAAGGAACTCCCTGTGCAACGCACTGGTCTATAATATTGGCAGAAACTTCTGCAAGACGATATACATTGGCCTCACGGGAGCGATAATCCCCTCCCTTTATGGTATCGTAAAAGAGACGATACGTAGAGTCACCATCTCCCTGATAGTTTTTGGCGGCATTAATACCTCCCTGTGCTGCGATGGAGTGTGCCCTTCTGGGAGAGTCCTGATAGCAAAATGTTTTTACATTGTACCCCAGTTCTGCCAGTGTAGCGGCAGCGGCGCCACCGGCAAGGCCGGTTCCCACAACAATAACATCTATATTACGCTTATTAGCCGGGTTTACCAGGTTAATATCGTTTTTATGTTTGGTCCACTTATCGGCCAAAGGGCCTTGTGGTATTTTTGAATCTAAAGCCATACAGTAAATTTTTTAGTGTCCGTTGAAATGGTGAAAAAGCGCAATAAATATAAAGCCCAGGGGTATAAGGATAGCGTAGGCATTTCCCAGCTTTTTTATGAAAGAAGAGTATTTGTTATTGAAGCCTATGGACTGGAACGCAGACTGAAAACCATGCAACAGGTGTAATGTAAGAAAAACAAATGAAATAACATAGGCTCCCGTACGCAGGGGACTATGAAACTTTTCTACGGTTTCATGGTGATAACGGGTAGGATCTTCCGGAAGGAACTCTATGTACTTGTAATTCATTTCAGGAAACCAGAAGTCAATAAAATGCAATATTAAAAAAGCAAGAATGGTTATACCACTCCAAAGCATATTTCTGGACATCCACGTAGAATTGGCAGCCCCGTTAAAACGAGCATATTTAACACTTCTGGCCGAGCGATTGCGAGCCTCCAGAATGAAACCCATCACAAAGTGAAAAACCACTCCAAAAATAAGAACGGGTTGTAAAAGGAACTGCACAAAAGGGTTAGTACCCATAAAATGTGACCACTCATTAAAAGTGTCAGGGCTAAAAACCGAAGTCACATTTATGGTGAAGTGTTGTAAAAGAAAAATTAGCAGGAAAAGGGCCGATAATGCCATCGAAACCTTTCTCGCTATGGAAGAATTTATGATTTTGCTCATTAGTTATTTGATTTGTTACAACAAAATTACTGTACAGACAAGTTATTAACAAACTTTGCAAGTCGTTTTATAATGAATTTAGAATTAATTAAAATAGCAGCCGCAAGATGTTTAAGAATTTATATAAAAACCTTTGATTATGCGTGTATTAGGTTAAACATCTTTTAATGCTGTCCCCTAGCTATTTCTTAATTAATCTCAAAGGCACCACTTTCTTTTAAACCGTTGCCCTCGATTTCCACACGATATTTTCCTTTAGGTAAAAAATAGCTTCCATTAGCAGCTTTGGGTATGGCCGCTTCTTTATTTTTCCTGAGATAGGTTTTTCTCTTTTCCGGGTCAACATCAACCTTATAGGAAATGTAGTTAAAACCTTTGTCGGCTTCAATATCAAAAGAATTGAGAACAAAATCGTTTTCTGTAACTATGTGTACCTTATATGTGCCTGCTTCAGATATATAGGCCCGAAACTGCATTTCGGGAATATAGGCATCGAGCCATTTGCTCCAGGTTTGCCCCCAGCGGGAAGAATACTTAAGGGCCGGCGTTTCAAAGATATGAATGCCTTTTTCCCGTATTTTTGGAGTGAATTTTTGGAGAGGTTCAATATTGGTTACATAAATACTTCTTCCGTGTGTACCCAGTACCAGGTCATTTGCATCGGGTTGTATTTTAATATCATGTACGGCTACATAAGGCAGGTTTTCATGAAAAGCGTGCCATTGCATTCCTCTGTTAAAAGAAACGTATGCACCATTATCGGTCCCTACAAAGAGCAGATCTTCATTTACCGGGTCTTCTACTATTACATTTACCGGAGAATCGGGCAGGTTGTTATGTATAGAGGTCCAGCTGTTCCCATAGTCATCACTCATGAATACGTAGGGCCTGAAATCATCCCAACGATAGCCGTTAAGGGTTACATATACTCTTTCTTTTTTATGAGATGAGGCCACAACTCTGCTTACCCAAAGGTCTTGTGGGAAAGATGTTGAAATAAGCTGCCAGTCACCCCCTGCATTTTTTGATACGTATAAAAGCCCATCGTCACTTCCGGTGTAGAGTAAACCAAATTGAAAAGGCGATTCTGAAATAGTGGTTAATGTTCCGTAAGCAACATTCCCTTTTTTACCACCTGTGGTAAGATCTTTAGAAATAGTGGCCCAGGTATCACCTTTATCCATAGACCTGTGAAGCATATTGCTGCCAAGGTATAATATATCCTGATTGTGAGAGGATAACAAAATAGGGGTCTGCCAGTTAAAACGATATGGGCGTTCTCCTAGTGCATGCTTGGGCTGTATGTATTTTTGCTGGTCTTTGCTCCGGTCCAAACGAAAGTAATTACCAAACTGGAAGCCGGTATATACAATGTTTGTGTTTCTGTTGTCAATTTGTACCTGCATACCATCGCCTCCCATTATGCTTTCCCAGGTATATTTTCCTGATTGGTGCCAGCTACGGTCTTCACGGGCATTGTGAGGCCCTACCCAAACACCATTATCCTGAAGGCCCCCATATACGTGATAAGGTTTTTGATGATCTACGTTAATGTAATAAAACTGGCCTACAGACGGAGAATTGTTCTTGATCCAGGTTTCACCATCGTCATATGAAATATTGACACCTCCGTCATTTCCGTTTATAATATGTCCCGGCTTTTTAGGATTTACCCAGATAGCATGATGGTCGGCATGCACATTTTCCCGGTTTATTGAAGTAAAGGTTTTCCCTCCGTCTTTTGATTTTATGATAGGAACGCCTGCGGTATAAATATGATCTTTGTTATTGGCATCTACCGCAATTTGTGCAAAGTAATAACCATAGCTGTAAAACAGATCGTCTATATACCCTTCGTGTGTTTTTTCCCAGGTACTCCCTCCGTCATCACTTCGATACACTTCTGCTCCGGTTACCGGTGTATCAAAAAGCATGGCATTGGCATCTTCAAGGTATCGTGCCAGGTCTGCCGGCTTTACCGTTCCCCCGCGTACCATAGCCTTTACATTATCTGCACGGTATTTTTCCTGAAAACCATTGGTTTTTAAGTAGGCATTGAGCTTTTTGTCATCCAGTTTTAAAAAACTCTCAACAGACATATTCTTGAAATCATCTTTAGTGAGTTTGGTGTCGTCTTCTTTTTCCTCTTTTTTCTCTCGCAGGTACTGACTGTCGTGAACTGCATAGACGGTGTTTTCATCAAAAACAGCCAGGCCAATTCGCCCGGTCCCTTTTCCGGTAGGGAAACCACTTTCTGAGGTAGAGATGAGTGTCCATGTATCTCCGCCGTTGGTACTTTTGTATATGCCGGAGCCTTTTCCGCTACCTGTAAAATTCCACGCTTTACGGTCTTTTTCCCATGCAGCAGCATATTGTATATTGAAATTGCCGGGAGTAAAGGCAACGTCAATAATTCCGGTAACAGTATCTACATAAAGTGTTTTTTTCCAGGTTTTTCCGCCATCAGACGTTTTATAAATACCGCGATGCTCACTTTCGGAATACAGAGACCCTGTAACGCCTACAATTACTTCATTCACATTATCGGGATTTATAATAATCCGCCCTATATGGTGGGATCCCGGCAGGCCTGCAGGTTCCCAGGTTTTTCCGTTATCAGTAGATTTTAAAAGCCCTATTCCTGCATAAGAAGAGCGGGAAGCATTGTTTTCTCCGGTTCCCAGCCAAATTGTTCTGCTGGGCCAGTGAATAGCAATATCACCTGTATTTTGTGTGGGGGCATCATCAAGAATAGGTGTAAAACTGGTACCGTTATTGGTGGTGTGCCACAACCCGCCTGAGGCGTAGGCTACATAAAACTCTGTAGGGTCTTCCGGATTCACATCCAGGTCCACAACCCTGCCCGACATGACAGTGGGCCCAATATTGTTAAAAGCTACGTTTTTAACTATAGATTGTGCCCTGAGACTTTCACTGCTGGTAATACTGTTTTGTATTTCGGTATCAGTTGAAGCAGGTTGTTGAGCGATCAATATATGGCATGCAGCCATAAAAAAGATCCCTGAAATGTATTTTTTCATGAAGACGGTTATTTAGTGTAGCGGAAATTAGAAAATGTTAAAGGAATGTCAAAACTTTTAAACCAAGTTTAACAAGAATTGGTATTGAAGTTAGTATTTTTGGAAGCCTTTAATGGTAAGGTACATTTTTAACAAGGCATAAAAGAGAAGATCTATTTTCTTTTATAACCCAAATTGTACCTTGTATGCTCTTTACTACACTAAATCGTTATTAGAAGTCATGAAATACCATCCTGTTAACCGTAATCTTTTTATAAAAAACCGGGCTAAATTTATAGCTGGAATGAAACCCGGAAGCCTGGCTGTTTTTAATTCCAATGATGTTTATCCTATTGGAGCCGATAGTACGATGCCTTTTCAGCAGGCAAGAGACCTTTTTTATTTAAGCGGTGTGGACCAGGAAGAAAGTATTCTGGTTCTTTTTCCAGATGCTCTGGATCCTGCACATAGGGAAATACTCTTTTTAAAAGAGACGAATGAACATATTGCGGTCTGGGAAGGCGAGAAGCTTTCAAAAGAACGCGCATTTACCGTAAGCGGTATTAAAACGGTGTACTGGTTAACAGAATTTGAAAAAGTGTTTTTTGATATTATGACGGAGGCCGAAACGGTCTATTTTAATACCAATGAGCACTATCGTCAGTCGGTAGAAACCGAAACACGGGAGGACCGTTTTATCAAATGGTGCAAGAAAAAGTATCCTGCACACAAATGGGAAAAAAGTAGTCCCATTTTGCAGGAAATACGCGGTGTTAAAGAACCTGAGGAGCTTGCACTTATGCAAACGGCCTGTGATATTACAGAAAAAGGGTTTCGCAGGATACTGGGTTTTGTGAAACCGGGCGTATGGGAATATGAAATAGAAGCAGAGTATCTGCATGAGTTTGTTCGAAATCGTTCCAGGGGGTTTGCCTATACACCCATTCTGGCGTCAGGTGCCAATGCTAATGTATTGCATTATATAGAAAATAATCAGTTGTGTAATGATAATGATATGTTATTGATGGATGTGGGAGCAGAATATGCTAATTATGCCAGTGACATGACCCGCACGATCCCAGTTAACGGGAAGTTTACCAAAAGACAAAGGGAGGTATATGATGCGGTTTTGCGGGTAAAAAATGAAGCTACCCGTATGCTGGTACCTGGGAATTTATGGGCAGATTATCATAAAGAAGTGGGTAAGATCATGACTTCTGAGCTTTTAGGCCTGGGGTTACTTGACAAAGCGGATGTAAAAAATGAAAATCCGGAATGGCCGGCCTATAAAAAATACTTTATGCATGGTACCTCTCACCATATAGGTTTGGATACTCATGACTACGGAGCACTAAAAACACCCATGAAAGCTAATATGGTATTTACCGTAGAGCCGGGTATTTATATTCCAGAAGAGAATATGGGCATACGCCTGGAAGATGATGTGGTGATACAAGAAAGTGGAGAACCAATCAACTTGATGAAAAATATACCTATAGAGGCTGATGAGATTGAACATTGCATGCAGCAAAAATAAAGGTCTAAAAAAATAGATCTAATTAAAAACGCCCGAGACGTAAGGTCTGGGCGTTTTTTGGTCTAAAAATATGTGGTTTATTGAATAGTGGCGCTCACATTAAGTGAACCTACATTGCCAATACCGCTAAACTGGTTTTTTACTGCAGCTACGTACCAGTCGCCACCCCACCAGGTTCGGGTTATTTTGAATGACTTTCTTCTACGGGTTTCACTTAAATTAATAAATGTTGTAAACACAGGATCGCAGTTATTGGAAAGAGAAGCCCGGTGAATAATGGCATTGCCTCCCATATTAAGGGTTTTGGTAAACCGCCGTTTTCTCCATTTACCTCTTCTGCGTTTCCAACCTTTTATGTTGGCTTTCAGTGTTTTGTAAAACACAAAGTTCCTTACGGAAACACGCACTTTTAATTTACGGCTCCCGTTGTTTCCGGTTTTGGAAGCTCTTTTCCAGGTTCGGCAGTTACTGGACCAGGTAGATACATTATTTACACTTTTAGAATCGGTTAAAGCATCCGGAATAAAAGTATGTACTTCATTGCCAAGCACAACAGATGCATTTTCATCCAACAGGAGGCGCATAAGATCATCATCTATATAATCATCGGCCGGATCTTTTGAAAGGTCAATATCAATCTCGTCGGTAGCTCTTGCAAGCCATGTATCGGAGAGGGTTTTTACTTTTCTCCAAAGTGTACTAATGGGTATTTTTTGATCGATACATTCCTGCATATTGTGTGCAAACATACCATCGCTCCATAATAACTCTTCAATGCCATTTACAATTTCTTCATCAAGATTGCTATCAAGAGTAATAAGTGAACTTTCATAATGCCTTACAATGGAAGCATCATTTTTAGCATCGGTAAGTAATACATCTATTTGTTTTTCCAGTTCATTCTCAAACTTTTGGTTCACATCTTCTAACTGGCTCATAATATTTTGCAGATCTTCTACAGACCTGAAAACCAAACGCCCGTTATCTATTCGTAAACCGGAAAGATCAACCCGGTTGCAAAGAGTGGACTGAAAAGAGGATAGTTGAGATAAGGAAAGTGAATAGCTGCTGTAAAACCCCGGTCTTGAAGAAAGGAATTTAACATCAGGATCAGGTTCTATGCTCCCGGTAAATCGGTTTTCTTCAAAAGTCGGTTCTTCCTGATCATTAGAGCAGCTCCATATAAGGAAAAGTGCAAGCAGATAAAGGGTCATTAGGGAAACAGGTTTTCCCCATTGTTTTGAAAAAGTTTTTAAGGTTATTTTCATAATAAAGCTTTTTAGTTACTTATAAAAGTAAGAAAATATAACTTAAAAAGTAGATAAAAAGTGAATAATTATTATAAAACCTTAGGGTCTTTGTTTTTTTACATTAGAAGGTGTTTTTGGGGCAGGGGTTACCAACATGTCTGCAAATGCACTGGCAATAGGCATACCGGTCATTTCTTCCATCCATAACCATTGCCCGTTTGGGTTTATCTCAAAAAAGTACCATTCGCCGCAGGGAGTCACTCCAAAGTCAAAAGTGGCATACTGAAGTTGAAAATACTGCATCATTTTGCGGCATCCCCGGGCAATTTTTTCGGGCAGTTCCATACAGGTATATGCTGCATTGTTAGTATTTTCATGTTTTTTGCTAATGGGACTAGAATTTTTGTTATGTGCTGTTTTGCAGGCAAAAAAGCGTTTGCCTATCGCGGCTATTTTTACAGTATATGCTTTAGTAATAAATTCCTGAAAAATACAGGGACTGTACCACAGGTTGTCCAGTTGCTTTAAAAAGTCATCGTCAACCTCTTGTGTAAAAACACTGGTAAATGTACCATCGTGATCTAAAATGGGTTTTCCCAGGCTTTTCGCAATAATTTGAGGATATTTTTGCCGAAATGCCAGGAGGCTGCTTCTGTTGGAGGTAATTAATGTAGGAGGTATTTTGAATTCGCTGTGTGAAACGGCCACTCTTAGTTGCATTGGTTTATACGATGCATTTCGGTTACTCTCGGGAGAATTGTACCAATGGTTACAAAATGCACGAAGGCTGCCTTTAAAAGCTTCTTTGAATTCATTTTGTGCAAATTTGAGGTAGCCGCCTTTTAGTTCAAACATAAGATTGGGTTCAAAGCTAAGGCGGTTCCACACGGCCCCTATATTTGAGTACTCTTTGCTTCCTATTTGTAATATTTTTTTTTCGAAATCGGTAGTGATCGTGAGCCCTGGCAAGGCTGACTGATCAAACAGTACATAGGGAACCCCCAGTACATTAAGCTTTTGGGCCACTGTTTGATAATGGGCATCTGTAATTGCAGAAATTATGACTATGGGAGTTTGCATAATTTTAAAAAGATTTTGAAAGGAAAAATGGCCTTTCTAGGCCATTTTTATGAGTTTTAAAAATCGGCATCCATTTCTGCTGCCAGATCGGGGTATTGCGCGGCCCCTGTAAATTCAAAAAGCCGGTACCGGGTGGCACGAATGCTCCAGTCAAAATCACGTTCTTTAACCTCTTTAGGAAGTACTACCTGAAAGTGTGCCAGTGTTGGTTTTTTTTCTTCAGTCATTGTTAATAGTTTTTTGGTTGCTTAATAGTTACGATAATATAATATCCCGGGTACTTCATTGACAGCCTGAATATTATATGTTAGTTTTTGAATGAACGAAGGGGAAGGGGGGTAGTAATTCACAAGTGAAATTTAAAAAGAAATGACTTACAAAAAAAACCTCTTCGATCTAAACAGTTTTTTTAACGTTGAATGGTAATAAAAACCGTATAATTTTGGAAGAAGCATCTTTTTGTCTTATAAAAAGTTATGTTCCAGGTCGTTTCATAAGATTTGAAACAATAAACATAACGATTGATGGTATGAGCCATCCCAAATAATAAGTACCTAAAGGTAAAAAGGTCTCTATAGGTTTGGCCAGGTCTGCAAACCCAACAGACGAAATGAAATGAGGAATACTAAATATCAACGCAGTTAGGGTAACCAATTTAAAAACTATGGGAGAAGCGTACGCGGGAGGTAGTACATTCAAAAGAATAAGGACAATGGTAACCGGATAGATGAACATAAGCGCCGGAAGTGCGATATCTATAATATAATGTACATCCAATTGCCCCATAAGTACCCCAAGAATACAAGCTAAAACAGCAGTGGCTGTATAGGCTCGTTGCGAGTTTCCCAGCAGGCTCTTCATAAAATCGGCCGTACCTGTAATGATACCTACGGCAGTCGTAAAGCAGGCCAGTGCTACCAGAACACTCAGGAATGCGGTACCATAGCTGCCCAGTGAAGAAAGACTCATTTTGGTAAGCAACTCTGTACGCGATATATCTCCAGGAAATACATCGCTATACAAGGCTCCGGTTAAAATTAGACCGGTATAAATGAGCAAAAGCCCTGCCCCCGCCAGTATGCCGGCCCGGGCTATAAGTTTTTTCTTTTCCTCAAAAGAGTACAATCCTTTTAGCTGTAATGAGATAATAATAACCCCTCCAACTACTACACCACCAATTGCATCAAACGTTTGGTACCCTTCTAGTAACCCGCTTATTAAAGGGACATCAAATTGGGAAAGGCGCATATCACCCGTATTGTTATAAAATCCAATTCCTATAATAAACAATAGAATACCAATAATCATAGGAGTAAGTGCTTTACCCAGAATATCTAATACCTTAGAGCGATTTAAGGCGAATAGGAGAACCAAAGCAAAATAAACACTGCTGGTGATCAGGGAATGTGTTCCTAAAAAGGGTTCTACCGCCATTTCGTGGGTAACAGAAGCTGTTCTGGGTGCGGGCAGGCTTACAGAGATAAGATAAACCACCAAACAATAGAGTAAACTAAACAAAGGAGACACCTTTTTGGCAAAATCGTACATAGTGCCCTGTAACCGGGCATGTGCCCATATCGCCAGAATGGGTAATACCACACCGGAAAGTGCAAACCCAATACTTACCAAAAACCAGTCGGTACCCCCTTTAAAACCTAATAAAGGAGGAAGTATAAGATTACCGGCACCAAAGAAAAGGGAGAATAGAGCAAACCCAATAATAAAGGTCTCTTTTGTTTTATTCATTCCAACTGTATCTTTGCGAAAGATACTGTAAAATGATTTTAACTCATAAAGGAGTCCGTATTTTTTATACTGATCAGGGTAAGGGCCCTGTGTTGGTTTTATTGCATGGTTTTCTGGAGAACAGTGCTATGTGGGAGCCTTTTATACTCCATTTACAATCTTATAAACGGGTTATTACTATAGACTTTCCGGGACACGGTAACTCTGAAAATATAGCAGGTATTCATACTATGGAGATCATGGCCGGAGCCGTAATATCGGTATTAAATTCCTTAAACATAACCAAGGCTAAGTTTGCAGGACACTCTATGGGAGGGTATGTAGCACTTGCCATAGCCGAGAAGTATGCATCTACAGTAGAGGGTATTTTATTATTGAACTCTACGGCAGGAGCAGACCATCCGGAACGAAAAAAAAACAGAGATCGGGCCATAGCTCTGGCAGAACGTAATATACATAGTTATATAAACGCATCGATCCCTCAGCTTTTTAGCACAAGCTATAAACAAGTTAACTGGGAAGGTGTAGAATATGCAAAAAAAATGGGGTTCACTACTTCCCGGCAGGGTGTGATCGCGGCTATAAAAGGCATGAAAATAAGACCGGACCGGAATAGGGTAGCAGCTCAACTAACCGTACCAAAATATATGGTGGCCGGTAAGGAAGACCCATTACTGGATGCACAAATGCTTCGCAAAGAGGCCGAAAAAAATGGTTTTGAATATATAATACTTGAGGGTGGCCACATGTCTCATCTTGAAGATCAGGCAGCAGTTTTTAGTGTTTTTTCAACATTTTGTTGAAAAGTAGCATACGAAATAGTTGTTAATTACGTTATAATTTTTATATTTAAGAACCAAATCTTAAAATGCCCAAATCATGCAACAAAAACCCAGAAAAGCCCTCTTCTCGGTTGGCAGAATGCTATGCTTTGTTTTCGGACATCGTTTTATAGTAACCAAAAAAGTGACAGCTCATATAAAAGAGTATGAGTGTACATGTTGCGGTACTCAGGTTACTATTGATGTTAAAGGGAACCTCGCTTCGCTTACTCCTCAATTGAGAGAAATTAACGAAACCCTCGCTCATTTGCACCAAAAAAGACGCTCTCACGAGCCGGCAAATTCAGCGGCGTAAAAAATTATTCATTTTTTAAAGCATTCCAACCCCTTGCTTCAAGGGGTATCTTTGTTGATGCCCTGGTAATGAGGTATTGTCCTTCTTCAGGGGGAGTCATATGCCCAATAACCGTAAGGTTGGGGTTAGCTTTTATTTTAGGATAATCTTCCTGCTTTATAGTGAACAATAGTTCATAGTCCTCTCCACCACTTAGAGCCACCGTAGTACTGTTGAGATTGAATTCTTCACAGGTATGGATTACCTGTGGATCTAAAGGCAGTTTCTCCTCATACAAATGGCAGCCGGTGGTGCTGCTCTTACACAGATGAATAATTTCTGAAGACAAGCCATCGCTAATGTCTATCATAGAGGTAGGTATAACTCCCAGTTTTTCAAGAAGCTCAACAATATCTTTTCGGGCTTCCGGTTTAAGCTGTCTTTCTATCAAATAGGTATAATCAGAAAGATCTGGCTGGTTATTTGGATTTACTTTGAAAACCTCTTTTTCCCGTTCAAGAACCTGTAGCCCTAAATAGGCCCCACCCAGATCTCCTGAAACCACCAATAGATCATTTGGCTTTGCACCACTTCGGTATGTAATAGTATTTTCATCTGCTTCACCAACCGCTGTAACCGAGATAATGAGCCCGCGTTGCGATGAGGTAGTATCACCCCCCACCAGATCTACATTGTAAATTTTGCAGGCCAGCAGTACTCCGGCATACAGATCTTCTAAAGCTTCCAGAGGGAAGCGATTGGAAACTGCTATGGATACCGTGATCTGTGTAGGTTGGGCATTCATGGCATAGATATCAGACAGATTAACGATAACGGCTTTATACCCTAAATGCTTTAAGGGCATATAACTCAAATCGAAATGAATGCCCTCTACCAGCATATCAGTGCTTATTATCAATTTTTTATCTGTGGGGTCTATTACGGCTGCATCATCTCCCACCCCTTTAAGTGAAGAAGGGTTGTTAAGCGTTACATTTTTGGTGAGATGTTCAATAAGCCCAAATTCGCCCAGGTCTGCCAAAGGTGTTTTGCCGGGATTTTTATCTTCTATCATGCTGCAAAAATAGAAAATGCTTTTGGGATGGCACGAAAGAGTTTTTATGAGGGGGTATAAAAAATTTACAGAATGTTTTTAAGCTTTAAACACAGCTATTATTTCTTAAAGATATTTCGATAAAAAACTAAGTCACCAACATTCAAAAGAGGGTATTTAATAGATATTTATTAGATACTCGCTATTATCTAATAAGTATCTATAATATAGCTAGTAAACACTTACAAAACAATGTTAAATAACGTTTTTTATATGTAAATAAAAACTTATTTTTTATAGTTTTATCAAAAAGCAATTCTAAAAAAAATGCATAATACAACTATTTCATATACGGTAAATAAATATTTACGCGTATCAGGATTTATTGTAAACAAAGAAGAACTGGAGCTGCAATTACAAAGTCATCCAAATTTTCCTAACCTGATAGCAGTAAGTGACGTATTTCATCATTTCTCTTTACCGCATGCAGCTTTAAAAACAGAAAAAGAGGAAAAAATCTTAAAAGAGTTACCAGATTACTTTTTAGCACATGTGGAGGTACAATCACAACCTCAGTTAGTGCTGGTAGAATAAAATAACTAAGATAGACATCCCAAGTAAAGGATGATCTATCTTAGTTTATTAACTATAAAACCATATACGTTTAAATAATATGTTTAAGAAACATTTTTTTAGCCTTTTAGCTGTTTTACTTCTATTAGGCTGTAACAAAAAGGTAACTAATGATTTTACCTTAACTGTAAACTTAACAAAACCCAGCAAGAATATGGAATATTTGATTTTATCATATTTGGGCGAGCAGGGATATGAAATTGAAGATACTGTGAGCCTAAAAAACCAAAAAGCAGTTTTTAAAGGTAAAATCAACGGTGGAACTTTTGCCTTTTTACGGAGTAATACATCAACCACTTTTACTGATGATCCCAATCATACACATTTTTATCTGCATCCTTCAAAAATGAACATCACTTTAAAAGAGAACGCATTTAAGGAGGGTATATTAAAAGGGTCGGTTTCTCAGAATGATCATACGCAGTTAAAAACACAGCTAAAAGATCTGGAAAACCGTCAACGAGATCTGGTAATGGAGCGTAACCGGTTGTTTAAGGAGATGCAAACTGGAAAGAACCCAAAAGAGGCCCAAAAAGGATTTAATAAAATACTGGAAGATATTAAAGTAGTGCGAGCTCAAATGCAACAGGAAGAGCTGCGATTTATAAAAGACAATCCTGATTCTTATGTAAGTGTATATGAATTGCTTGGACTAGCTAACTCGAATACAATTTCTATGGATGTGATCGAGGAGCTCTATGAGTCTTTAAGTGATAAAGTCAAAAAAAGTACGTATAGTCAACGAATTCTGCAAAATATTGAGAACTACAAACAATCAAGAATAGGAAGTCAGGCAACCAACTTTACGGCACAGGACCCCTCCGGAAAAAGCATTTCTTTAGCTGATTTTAAAGGAAAATATGTGTTATTAGATTTTTGGGCAGACTGGTGCAAGCCCTGTAAAGAGGACCAGCCTCTTATTAAAAAAATGTACAGTGAATATCATAAAGAGGGATTGGAGATTATAGGGATCTCTTATGACAGGAGTAGAGAGGCCTGGTTACAGGCTATTAAGAAAGAAGAACTGGGTAGCTGGCACCATGTTCTTGACGAGTTTAAGAATGTGAACGTAAATACGATAGGTGAGACGTTTAAGGTGAAACCCATTCCGGCCTATATTCTTATAGACCCCAGAGGTGTTATTGCGGGGCGCTATGCCGCTGCCGATGGTAACCGCCAAAACACCCTGGAAGACCTGGAGCAGGATCTAAAAGATATTTTTGAATAAAAAACGTTCGTTTGCGATAATGTTTTAGCAGGGGTTAATCATTCTTGTGATTTGGGTATAAAAATTGCATTTAGAATTGCTGATGTGTAACTACCTGTATATCATAAAGCTCTAATCAAAAGGATAATACAGACAATAGATGGTCAATGCTATCTGAATATTTTGCTTTTATTCATTTACAATTAGAAAAATGAGATACACTCTATATTTTACAATATCAATTTTCTTTTTGGGGAGTAAAGCTTTTTCACAAGTTTATTTTGAATATTATGACATTGTAAATCAGGCAGAAATCGCTTTTTTGGATAACCAATATCACAAAGCGGACTCCCTATACCAAAAGGCATTTTATTTAGTAGATAGGCCATTTAAAGAAGATTATCTATTAGCTGCTCTTAATTCGAATAAGTTAAAAGAATCTGAAAAGACTTTTCATTATTTAATTAATGGAATTAAACAAGGTTTGACCTTAAAGCGTATTAAATCAAAGCGAAAAAAGCTCAGGTATTTTATCAAAGGCAAGCACTATACATTATTAAAAAAGCAGTATAAGCTTCTTAGAGAGGACCATTTGGGAACCCTTAATATTCCTTTGAAAGAAGAAATCGACTTGATGGTAAAAAAAGATCAAAGAGCAAGAATGCCTATTCTTGGAAGTTCAAGACAAATGAAAAAAACAGATATGTTTAACTACGATAGGTTGAAGGAGATTATAAAAGAGAATGGAAATAAATGGCCTGGTTTTTCAACTATAGGAGAAAACACACCGAAAGGAAAGTACAATGTTACTGGAACTATTATCTTGGTGTTACTTCATTTTAATAAAGCCTGGATTGATGAGTTGAAGCCTTATCTTCTAGAGGCTGTTGATGAAGGAGAAATATACCCTTACCAGCTTGCTCGTGTGATAGATTATAAAACAATAAACACAGGTAAATTTTGTATGATTTATGGTACTTATTTTGGTGTAGATATATGCGATTGTAAACAAGCGGAAATAGAACGAAAAAAAGTTGGTTTTGAGCCGATACAAGATTATTATAGAAAAGTAAACGCCGAATATAGCTGTAAAGAATAGTTTGTTATGATTTTAATTATCTCTGAGATGTTGGATGTAAGTACTAACCATGTTCTCGATTGGTTGTTGGCGAAAAAAGTAAAAGTAATTCGAATTAATAAAAATGACTTAAAAATTGAATCTTTTGACAATAAAACCAATGAAACAACTTTTACCTACAAAAACTCCAGAACAATCACTAGTTCCCAAATAAAATCCTTTTGGCATCGTCGTGGTTATGTAGGTTTGGAAATAGATTCAAACTTATTAAGTCAGGATGCGGAACTTCAAAACCAAATCCATTATCATATGTATGGTGAGTGGGAAGAGTTAATTCGCTTTTTAACCAGTAATTTGAAGTGCCAAAAAGAAGTAAAAACAATTGGGTTTTATTCACTAAAAGATAAAAAATTGGATCAATTATATAAAGCCCAAAAATGCAAGCTTAAAGTGCCTAAAACGTTAATAACGACAAGTAAACAAGAATTATTAAATTTCTTTCATAAATCTAATATCGGAATTATAACTAAAGGAATTAGTTCATCTCCTTCTTTCTCGTTTCGAAACCTTTCTCTTGAAGGTTATACGGAAGAAGTATCTGAACAATTTATTAATAACTTGTCTAAAAGCTTTTTTCCAAGTTTTTTTCAGGAGAATATTAAAAAGCAATATGAATTAAGGATATTTTTCTTGAAAAAATCTTTTTATGCAATGGCAATATTTTCTCAAGATAACGAGCAAACAAAGATAGATTTAAGAAAATATGATGATTTAAAACCTAACAAAACCGTGCCATATATACTTCCTGAAATTGTTAAGAAAAAACTTTCTCAATTAATGGAGGATTTAGAGTTAGATACGGGTTCAATAGATATGATAGTTGACGATAATGATGAGTTTTACTTCTTAGAGGTAAATCCTAATGGCCAATTTGGCATGGTATCTACCCCTTGTAATTATTATATAGAAAAAGATATAGCAGAAGTTTTATGATGAGTAAGAAAACTAAATTCTATGGTGGCTTCTCAGAAAAAGAGTTAGCATCATTACCCGTCAATTACAGGCTTTTAACACATTATGAGTTTACTTCAAATATTATTACTTCTAATTCTGACACAAAAAATAAAGGAATAGAGATCGCCGTTTACAATGGTAAAACGCTTTCTTCAGAAAAGCCTGCCTCCCCTATTTCAAAAATTATAGATTTTGACTAAAAAAGTTGTTTTACATAGTAACTGCCTTCTGGTTAAAGGGGCTAATCGTTCCGTAATTTGCGATGTTCAATTACAAACAATACACTATATACCAAATAGTTTATACGATATTTTAGAGAATCACTCGGGAAAATCTTTAGAAGAAATCAAACAAATTTTTGATAATAAGTATGACGATGTGATTGACGAATATTTTAGATTTTTACTAGAGAAAGAATGCGTTTTTTATACTAATACGCCAGAGCGATTTCCTCCAATGAATCTACAATGGCATTATCCTCATAAAATATCTAACGCCATAATTGACTACAATACTTACTCCTCATTCAATATTCATGCTATTTTAGAACAATTGGATCATATTAGATGCAAAAGTATCCAAATTCGTTTTTTCTCTAAGATTGATAAGAGCCTTGTTATTTCGATTTTACAAAAATTAAAAGACATAAAATCCATAATTACTTCGGTGGAGCTCATTGTTAAATCTAGTGATTGGACGGATATAGAAGAAGTAGAAAAGCTTTACTTAAAATTTCCGAGATTAACAGGATTCAATATTCATAGCGCAAATGAAAAGAAAATACTTCCCTTTGGAAATAAATATATTGTTTATACGAACCAAATTATAAACTCTGAGTCCCATTGCGGAATAATTTCTATGAACTATTTTTCTATTAATTTAAAAGCGTTTACAGAATCAAAACACCATAACTCCTGTCTTAATCGTAAAGTTTCTATCGATACAAACGGTGATATCAGAAACTGCCCGTCTATGCCAAAAAGTTTTGGGAATATTAATAATACTTCTATAGAAGAGGCATTAGAGCATGAAGATTTTAAAAAATATTGGAACATAACCAAGGATAAAATAAACATTTGTAAAGATTGCGAATTTCGTTATGTGTGTACCGATTGTAGAGCTTACAAAGAGAATCCTCAAGATGATTACTCCAAACCCCTAAAATGCGGTTATAGTCCTTATACCAATGAATGGGAAAAGTGGAGTCAAAACCCTTTAAAAGATAAAGCAATTAAACATTATGGATTGTTAGAACTGATAGATAATTGAGGACTTGTTTTTTCTTAATTTGTAAACCAAATTCTTAATGGGGGAGCCA
The DNA here is from genome assembly GCF_037646345.1 of Ascidiimonas aurantiaca. NCBI lineage: Bacteria > Pseudomonadati > Bacteroidota > Flavobacteriia > Flavobacteriales > Flavobacteriaceae > Ascidiimonas > Ascidiimonas aurantiaca. Next base: position 174,609 of record NZ_JBBEWR010000004.1, read on the forward strand.
TCCTGCTTAACAGAGAAGAGCTTATGGATATTAGTGGGGGAGGCAACCCTACAATTTCTCCCATAGGAGGAGATTGTACTGATAGATGTGTATCAGACTGGGATTGTAATGCATATTGTCCAATATGTTTAGATGATGATTTCGGCTCTGGTTGTGTAACTTTTTAATAATAAAGAGTAAAGGCCAAGAAAGCCCGAAGGCTTTCTTGGTTATTTTTTTACAGCTTTCTTAATAATTATATTTTCCATGATGCATTATTTAAAAACATATTGTTTTATACTTCTGTTTACATCTATCCTGTTAACAGGTTGCCATACCCAGAAATCAAATGAGTTTGTTTTAGAGGTTTATCTTGAAGAGGCTCCTAAAGAGGTTACGTATTTAGTTTTACGTTATCACGATTATAATGGAGACTACGTACGTGACACCTTGCCCTTACAGGATTCACGAATTACTTTTACAGGAAAAATAAATGGAGCTGTTTTTGTGTCGCTTCTAAGTAATTTAGGCTCTGCCTGGGTTGAAGACCCGAATCATCTTTCGTTTTTTATAGATCCCGGTAAAACTTCGGTAAGGTTACAATCAAATAATTTTAAAAATGCTAAAATAAAAGCCTCAGCAACGCAAAATCAGTTTTTAGAACTAAATAAGCTGCTAGAGGGAATAACGCAGGAACAGAAAGTATTAGTTAATGAAAGAAATAAACTTATCCAACAAAAATACACTTCTAACAACCCTAAAGAAATAGATGAACGGCTGGAAAAGCTCCATATAAAGCATAATGAAATGCGGGCAAAAAAAACGGATATTGAAATACAATTTATAAGAGACAACCCTGATTCTTATGTAAGTGTATATGAATTGTATGGACGATCTAACTATAATTCAATTCCAATGGATCTGATCGAGGAGCTTTATCAGTCTTTAAGTAATAAAGTCAAAAAAAGTACGTATAGTAAACGAATTCTGCAAAATATTGAGAACTACAAACAATCAAGAATAGGAAGTCAGGCAACTAACTTTACGGCACAGGACCCCTCCGGAAAAAGCATTTCTTTAGCTGATTTTAAAGGAAAATACGTTTTGTTAGACTTTTGGGCAGGTTGGTGCAAGCCTTGTAAGGAAGACCAGCCTCTTATTAAAAAAATGTACAATGAATATCATAAAGAGGGATTAGAAATTATAGGGGTCTCTTATGACAGGAGCAGAGAGGCCTGGTTACAGGCTATTAAGAAAGAAGAACTGGGTAGCTGGCACCATGTTCTGGACGATTTTAAAAATATGAACGTAAATACGATAGGTCAGACGTTTAAAGTAAAACCCATTCCGGCCTATATTCTTATAGACCCCAGAGGTATTATTGCAGGGCGCTATGCCGCTGCCGATGGTAACCGCCAAAACACCCTGGAAGACCTGGAGCAGGATCTAAAAGATATTTTTGAATAAAAAAGCTGCCCGGTTTTACGGGCAGTTTACATATATACATTAAACATATATTACTTTTTGTTGCAATCTTCAGTAAGGTTTGGATCAATTGTCCCGCAGGAGCAGGAGTAATTACAACATGTGTTGGTGTTACCTCCTAGTATTTCCGCTGATTCTGGCTTTGAAAGAAGGGAAATAGCTGTTTTGTTGAGCTGTAATGTTTTTAAAGACTTTTTCATTTTTATAAGATTTTCTAGTTAAAAAAGTAAGATAAAACTTGTTTTTCAAAAATTATTATTAATTTTTTTAATTGTTTGTTAAATAGGAATTCAGGTATTCCGGTACAAAGTATATACATTTGGTGTTAAAAAAACCTTGAAATTACAGAGGTTTCTTATACGGAATTTGGAAAAACTGTGCAGGTTTTCTGCTGTAAGATGCCGTTTTTCTAATTTTTAACTCCGGCTTTTAACCGGTTGGAATCTTCAAATCTGTTTTGTTTTAGCTTTTATCTATAAAGCATAAACAAAAATTATGGGACTATTTGTTATATTAATGTTACAAAGTGCCTAAAATCTCTCCGAATAGACTATTTTTGTGTATTATTTAGAACCAATCTAGTTTAAGTATGATCAAAGTTTCAGAAGAAGCCAAAAGAAAAGTGGTACAGCTTATGACTGACGAAGGCTTTAACGCAGATACCGATTTTGTGCGGGTTGGTGTGAAAAGCGGAGGCTGTTCCGGTTTGTCTTATGAGCTTAAATTCGATAAAACCCAGGCACAGGAAGATAAGTTGTTTGAAGATAACTCTGTAAAAATATTAGTTGATAAGAAAAGCTTTTTATATCTGGTAGGCACCACCCTTGAATATTCGGGAGGCCTTAACGGAAAAGGCTTTGTTTTTAACAACCCTAACGCACAACGCACCTGTGGGTGCGGTGAAAGTTTTTCACTTTAACTTTAAGTCTGCAAGAGAATGTAGTTTTCTCGGGAGATTTCCTGAATGTACAAAACATTCTTTTTGTTTTCCACTAATTTAACACGATGGCATATACAGAAGAAGAATTAAAAAAAGAGTTAGAAACCAAAGAGTACGAGTATGGTTTCTATACCGATATAGAATCGGAGACCTTTCCCAACGGGCTCAATGAAGAAATAGTTCGTGCTATTTCCAAAAAGAAGAATGAGCCCGAATGGATGACTGAATGGCGTCTCGAAGCATTTCGCTCATGGTCTGAAATGAAAGAACCCGAATGGGCAAATGTGAATTATCAAAAACCCGATTTTCAGGGAATATCGTATTATTCGGCCCCTAAGAAAAAAGATAAATACGAAAGCCTTGATGAGGTAGATCCGGAATTGCTGGAGACTTTCAATAAGTTGGGGATCTCTATTGATGAGCAAAAGAAACTGGCGGGAGTAGCCGTTGATATTGTTATGGACTCTGTTTCGGTAGCCACTACCTTTAAAAAGACACTGGCAGAAAAAGGGATCATTTTCTGTTCTATTTCAGAAGCGATACAAGAGCACCCTGAACTGGTGAAAAAATATATAGGTTCTGTTGTTCCGCAGAAAGACAATTTTTATGCGGCCCTTAATTCTGCAGTATTTTCAGACGGGTCGTTTTGCTATATCCCTAAAGGAGTGAGGTGCCCTATGGAGCTTTCAACCTATTTTCGCATTAATCAGGCAGGTACCGGTCAGTTTGAAAGAACCCTGGTAATTGCCGACAAGGGTAGTTATGTAAGTTACCTGGAAGGCTGTACGGCCCCTATGCGTGATGAAAACCAATTGCATGCGGCTGTGGTAGAACTTATAGCACTTGACGATGCCGAGATAAAATACTCAACAGTTCAAAACTGGTATCCCGGAGATAAAGAAGGGAGAGGAGGCGTTTACAATTTTGTTACCAAACGCGGTCTTTGCGAAAAGAATGCCAAAATATCCTGGACCCAGGTAGAAACAGGATCTGCTATTACCTGGAAATACCCTTCCTGTGTGCTTAAAGGCGATAACTCGGTAGGAGAATTTTATTCAATAGCAGTTACTAATAATTTCCAGCAGGCTGATACGGGTACCAAAATGATACATTTAGGGAAGAATACCAAAAGTACCATTATATCCAAAGGTATTTCTGCAGGGCAGTCTCAAAACAGTTACAGAGGTTTGGTACAGGTTAGTGGAAGAGCTGAAAATGCCCGTAATTTTTCACAATGTGATTCCCTTCTTATGGGCAACCGTTGCGGGGCTCATACCTTTCCCTACATTGAGGTCAAAAATAAAACCGCTCAAATAGAGCATGAAGCCACCACTAGTAAAATTGGAGAAGATCAGATATTTTACTGCAATCAGCGGGGTATTGACACCGAAAAGGCCATCGCGCTTATTGTAAATGGTTTCAGTAAAGAGGTTTTAAATAAATTACCCATGGAGTTTGCCGTAGAGGCACAAAAATTATTAGAAATAAGTTTAGAAGGATCAGTAGGTTAAACAGAGAATAGAGAGTTATGTTAAAAATCAAGAATTTACACGCTTCCATTGAAGATAAAGAAATATTAAAAGGTATTAACCTTGAGGTGAAGCCCGGAGAGATACATGCTATTATGGGGCCTAATGGGTCTGGTAAAAGTACATTATCATCTGTTATTGCCGGAAAAGAAGAATACGAAGTAACTTCAGGCGAAATATTGTTTGAAGGAGAAGATATAGGTGAACTTGCTCCCGAAGAAAGGGCACACAAAGGTATTTTCCTTTCATTTCAATACCCTGTGGAAATACCCGGGGTTAGTGTTACCAATTTTGTGAAAACGGCGATCAATGAAACCCGCAAAGCTCAGGGGCTTGAAGAAATGCCGGCAAATAAAATGCTTAAGAAGCTCAGAGAAAAATCAGAGTTGCTGGAAATAGACCGTAAGTTTCTTTCCAGATCTTTAAATGAAGGATTTTCCGGAGGAGAGAAGAAGCGTAATGAAATATTTCAAATGGCTATGCTTGAACCCAAACTGGCTATACTGGATGAAACCGATTCAGGACTGGATATCGATGCGCTTCGTATTGTAGCAAACGGGGTAAATAAGCTGAGAAATCAGGACAATGCTGTAGTAGTAATCACCCACTACCAGCGTTTACTGGAGTATATTGTTCCGGATTATGTACATGTATTGCATGACGGCAAGATCGTAAAATCTGGCACGAAAGAACTGGCTCTTCAATTAGAAGAAAAGGGATATGACTGGATCAAGCAGGAAGTAGAAACCGTGTAAGCTGTAAAAAAGAAAATGGAACTTAAAGAAAAACTGGTATCGTCGTTCCTGGCCTTTCAGGAAACCATAGACCTGGATTCCCGGGTGCATGACATACGATCAGAAGCAATAAAAGTATTTGAAGAAAAAGGATTCCCTTCTAAAAGAGAAGAGGCCTGGAAATATACTTCACTTAATACGTTACTCAAAAATGACTATAGTGTTTTTCCAAAAAAGGAATCTGCACTGGAGTTCAAAGATGTTAAAAAGTATTTCATTCACGATATAGATTCGTATAAAATTGTATTTGTGGATGGTGTTTACAGTTCATACCTTTCTGAAACTACCCATGAAGGTCTGGATGTGTGCCTTATGAGTGCCGCACTCACCAAACCTAAATATCAAATGGTTGTAGATGCGTATTTTAACAAGATCGCCAAGAAAGACGAAAGCCTTACTTCACTTAATACAGCATTTTGCAGAGAAGGGGCCTATATTTACATCCCCAAGAACAAAGTAGTTGAAAAACCTATTCAAATACTCAATTTTGCTACCGGTAACGAAGCAGCACTTATGTTGCAACCGCGTAACCTCATTGTAGTAGGTGAAAATGCACATGTACAGATCATTGAGCGCCATCAGAGCCTTACAGAGAATGCTATACTTACGAATTCTGTAACCGAAATATTTGCCAATAAGAGAGCTATTGTTGATTACTATAAGATACAGAACGATTTGCCTACCGCGTCTCTTATAGATCACACATACATCTCACAACAGAGGAACAGTCATGCCCGTGTACATACGTTTTCTTTTGGAGGCAATATTACACGTAATAACCTAAACTTTTATCAGAAAGATGAGCATATTGATTCTACGCTTAAAGGTATTACGATCATAGGTAAAAAACAGCATGTGGACCACCATACACTGGTGCACCATGCAGAGCCTAACTGTGAAAGTCATCAGGATTACAAAGGTATTTACGCCGATCGAAGCACCGGGGTATTTAACGGTAAGGTAATAGTAGAGAAGGAAGCCCAAAAAACCAATGCATTCCAGCAAAATAATAATTTGTTGATAGACAACAATGCATCGGTAAACACAAAACCGCAACTGGAGATCTTTGCAGATGATGTGAAATGTTCTCATGGTTGTACCATTGGACAGCTTGATGAAGACGCGCTGTTTTACCTGCGTTCAAGAGGTATTCCGGAAAAAGAAGCAAGAGGGCTGCTTATGTACGCTTTTGCCAATAATGTTTTGGAAAGTGTTAAAATACCCGAAGTGAAAAGCAGAATTAAAAAGCAGATTGCTCTTAAATTAGGTGTTACTCTTGGTTTTGACCTGTAACGGGTTCTTTTACGCTTAAAAGAACTTCTTTAAGGAACTGATTAAAATCGAGTCCCGTAAGTCCGAAACGCACGACAACCATATCATGAGACGGTATAATGAATACCCGCTGTCCCTGAAATCCATCGGCATAAAAAACATCACGGGGTACATCAGGCATAGCGCCGCCGGCGTTCAACCAAAAGTGTGCCCCGTATTCTTTTTGTGAGTTAGGAGCAGGAGTTGCCGTATAATCTATCCATTCGGGAGTTATGATTTGCTCACCGTCCCACATGCCCCGATTAAGATAAAGTAATCCGTATCGGGCCCAGTCGCGGGTTGTACCCCAGGCATAGGAAGAGCCTACGTAATTTCCAGACATATCGGTTTCCACGAGCATAGAGTGCATACCTATCTTGTCAATCAAAGCTTTATAGGGAAAATCAAGATATTCCTGATGGGTATCAAATTGTGATCTAAGAATACCGGATAGAAGATTGGAGGTGCCAGACGAGTAGTTCCAGACTGTACCTGGAGGGGCTATTGCTTCTTTTTCTCTTTGGGAACGAGACATGTCTTCTTCAAGAAATAGCATTCTGGTAACATCAGAAATGCTTTCATAGTCTTCATCCCACTCCAGTCCGCTGTTCATTTGCAATAGGTCACTTAAAGTAATAGCAGCGCGTTCATCTAATGCCCATTCAGCAACCGGGGCGGGATCATCAATAGTAAGAGCGCCTTGTTTTTGCAGGATACCGTATAGTGTGCTAAGAATACTTTTAGTCATAGACCAGCCTAAAAACAGGGAGTTTTGGTCAAAACCGGCGGCATATTCTTCGGCAATGATATGATTTTTATAGAGAATGAGTATAGCTCTGGTTTTTAAAAGGTTTTCGTCCCGCTTGTCAAATGCGCTTTCAATGGCGTTTTGCAAGGCAGTGTAATCTATAGTATTGAAAATACTGTCTTTGGCTGCCGCTGCTCCGTAAGGATATGGCAGGGTATCATGAACGGATAAAGTTCTTACAGGTTTTAAATAGGGAGCGTTTACATCAAAACGGTCATTAATAAGCACACTGCCAGTTCCCTCCCTAAAAATAGCAGTACGCTTCATAAGCCCGAAAACAGTGGCAGATGCTGATTTCTCTTTGAGATCTACAGCATCGTCTGCCAGGCTTACGAGGCCAAAATTGTTATCGGTAGAATCTGTAAATTCAGCGCAGCGGTGTGCTACAAAAACCGAAGAACTCATGTTCTTGGCAGAATATCCGGTAATAATGGTAAGCTTAGGATATTGAAAAGCAATGATAATGATAACAATAAACAGAATAAGAAAAAGAGACCTTTTAAGAAGCTTCATGAAATACAGATTAAAGAAAATCAGTTCAAATATACCAAAATTGCCCTGGTATGGAGAAACTTTGTATCAGGTAAATCCTTTTAGAATTACCTGTATAGCCAAGTAAATAGTTAGTAAATTTGTAAATACATTTAAAAGATATATTCTTTATGTTGGATGTTGATAAAATAAGGCAGGATTTTCCCATTTTAAAACGCAAGGTAAACGGGAATCCACTCGTATATTTTGATAATGCAGCTACATCGCAAACACCCACTCAGGTTATCGATGTTATTGTTGATTACTACAGTAACTACAACGCTAATATTCACAGGGGTGTGCATACACTTTCCCAGGAAGCGACAGATGCGTATGAGGGAGCACGAATGAAAATACAAAAGCATTTTAATGCCGCCCAACCCTACGAGATTATTTTTACTTCCGGAACTACACACGGTATAAACCTGGTGGCTAACGGGTTCTCTTCCTTTCTCAAAAGAGGAGATGAGGTAATTGTTTCTGCATTAGAGCATCATTCTAATATTGTACCCTGGCAGATGCTTTGCGAAAAAACAGGGGCTGTGCTTAAAGTAATCCCTATGAATGATGAGGGAGCGCTGGAGATAGAAGCATATGAGCAGTTATTATCGGAAAAAACACAATTGGTTTTCTGTAACCATATTTCCAATGCATTGGGGACCATTAACCCCGTTAAGCATATTATAGACAAAGCCCATACGGTGGGAGCCGCTGTACTTATTGATGGCGCCCAGGCAGCACCCCATATAAAAGCAGATGTTCAGGAACTGGATGTTGATTTTTATGTGGTTTCTGCTCATAAAATGTGTGGGCCTACCGGTATTGGTATGTTATACGGGAAAGAGTCATGGCTCCGTAAACTCCCCCCTTACCAGGGAGGAGGTGAAATGATTGCCGAGGTAACTTTTGAAAAAACCACCTATGCCGATCTGCCTCATAAGTTTGAAGCAGGTACTCCCAATGTGTGTGGAGGGATCGCTTTTGGTGCCGCCATAGATTATATGAATGCTATCGGGTTTGACAAGATAGCTGCCTACGAACATGAACTGCTGGCTTATGCTACACAGAAGCTTCAGGCCATAAAGGGGTTAAAGATCTATGGTACCGCACCTGAAAAAACTTCGGTAATCTCATTCAACCTTGAAGGTATTCATCCGTATGATGTAGGTACCATTGTAGATAAGTTAGGCGTTGCTGTCAGAACAGGGCATCATTGCGCACAGCCTATTATGGATTACTACCGCATACCGGGCACTATACGGGCGAGTCTTGCTTTTTATAATACGTATGATGAAATTGATACTTTAGTAGCTGCCATAAAAAAAGCAAAGCAAATGCTTACTTAGGTATTAGTTGCGATATTTCCTCATTATTTTTAACCGGAGAAAACTTGTTTTTTCCGGTTTTTCTTTTCCCATTATTGCGAATTATGTTTTCCCATTTATCTAAAAAATTTAACTTTTTATTAATTTTATGTTAAAAAATTATATATTCGGCTACTGAAATTTAACCCTAACTTAAAATTTATTATGAAAAAAATGTTATTCAGTGTGGCAGGGATAGCCATACTGTTCGCCTCATGCTCTGAACAAACCAAAACCGAGAATGAAGCAGCCGTACAGGTACTGGAACTTGAAGAAAGTATTCAAAACAGCCAGGCGCGGAGTTGTGAAACTATGAAAGTACTGGACAACCAGTTGGCTAAAGACCCTATGCTTGCTATTAAAATGGCAGAAATTGAAAACCACGGACTGAGTTTCGCCAGACAACTCACTTCCAAAAAAGGAGGCAATGGTAATGGAGGTGGCGGCAGTGTAGATCCTGTGCCGGATAACCTGGGTGTTGTTAACATTCCTGTAGTTGTACACGTAATCTACAGTAACTCCAATGAAAATATTAGTGATGCTCAGATCAATTCGCAAATAGCGATACTTAATGAAGATTTCTCTGCTGCCAATGCCGATGTTAGTCAGGTTCCTGCAGAGTTTGCCGGACAGGTAGCCAATTCTGAAATACAGTTTACATTGGCTCAGGTAATTAGAAAATCATCTACCCGCACTTCCTGGGGAACGGCAGATGCCATGAAGTTCTCCGGTAATGGAGGTTCTGATGCCATAGATACTTCCAAATTTCTTAATATGTGGGTTTGCAACATAGGAGGCGGAATTCTTGGGTATGCCCAGTTTCCCGGAGGGAATGCTGCCACTGACGGAATAGTGGTGTCTCCTCAGTTTTTTGGCTCTCAGGGATTTGTACAGGCTCCCTTTGATAAAGGAAGAACCACTACCCATGAAGTAGGACACTGGTTAAACCTACGCCATATTTGGGGTGACGGGCGGTGCCGCCAGGATGACTTTGTAGCAGATACGCCATCGTCAGACAGGCCTAATTACGGCTGTCCTGCTTACCCAACCGTACATTGCCGTTCTAATGATATGACCATGAATTATATGGATTATGTAAATGATGATTGTATGTATATGTTTTCTGAAGGGCAAAAAGTTCGTATGCGTGCCCTGTTTGCATCAGGAGGTGCCAGAGAAAGTATTCTCACCCCTTAACCGATTATAATTTACTCTATAAAAAAGGCGCTTAAAAGCGCCTTTTTTGTAATATTATTCTAAATATTAGAAATTATGAAAATGTTGTTCTGTTTCCTGTTTTTGATCTCCATGCGCGGGTGTGCACAATCAGATGTTAAAAGTATAGTTTACAATGCTTCTTCCCGGGGTTTTTATTATAATATAGAGTTATCAGAGAACGAGATCGGTGTTCGTAATATAAGAGGAGCCGAAAAAGCATTGACCGCTCCTTTGAAAAGTGAACAATGGGACCAAATAGTAGCGCTCATTAATAACCTTAAAATAGACTCCTGGGAAACCATAGAGGCACCTTCTCAAAAAAGCCATGTAGATGCTGCTGCCATAGCAACCTTTATGCTTAAGGACGGCAAAGGCGAGATCATTGGGGAAACCCGTTTTGATCACGGAAATCCACCAGAAGTATTAAAGCCATTGGTAAACACTATTCTGTTATTGGCAGAAACTGTTGAAAAGCAGTAATTCTTATTGTATTTTTGTATAAAAATGTAAAATGACCATAAGCGAGATACAGCAGGAAATTGTTGATGAGTTTTCCATGTTTGATGATTGGATGCAGCGCTATGAATATATGATAGAACTGGGTAAGTCCCTTCCGCTCATAGAAGAACAGTACAAAACCGATAATTATATTATAAAAGGGTGTCAAAGTAAAGTATGGGTACATGCTGAAATGAAAGGTGATAAACTCATTTTCACTGCCGATAGTGATGCCATCATCACCAAAGGGATTATCGCCATACTAATTCGTGCTTTTTCAAATCAAAAACCATCTGCCATTGTAGAAGCAGATACGGCTTTTATTGATGAAATAGGGCTTAAAGAACATCTTTCGCCTACCAGAGCCAACGGACTCATAAGTATGATCAAGCAGTTAAAACTCTATGCAGTGGCTTATCAGGCTCAATTAAACTAAAAAAATATGTCAGAAGTAGTAATAAACACCACAGAACTGGGAGATAAGATCGTAAGAGTATTAAAAACCATTTACGATCCAGAGATCCCGGTAGATATTTATGAACTGGGGCTTATTTATGATGTTTTCGTAAATGAAGACCGGGATGTGAAAATATTAATGACCCTTACCTCTCCTAATTGCCCTGTGGCCGAAACCCTGCCCGTAGAGGTAGAAGAGAAGGTACGGTCAATTGATATGGTGAAAACAGCAGAGGCAGAGATCACTTTTGATCCCCCCTGGACTCAGGACCTTATGAGTGAAGAAGCCAAACTGGAACTGGGACTTTTGTGATGGAAGGAGAAATTGTAAACAGAGTGTCCCAGAGTAAGCTGGTGACTTTTGACCTTGAAGAACATTATCCGCAAGGGAAAAGAATTGTTTTTGATCTTAAAGACTGGCTCTTTGAAGGGCTGGTACTTCGTGAAAAAGATTTTCGTGACAAGGCTAAAAATCACGACTGGCAGCAATATGAAGGAACGTATGTTTCCTTAACCTGCTCATCAGATGCCATTATTCCCGGATGGGCCTATATGCTTATTAGTACTTACCTGAGCCCTGTGACCCGTAAAGTGGTAATAGGAAGTCCGGAAGACCTTGAAACAATTTTGTTTAAAGAAATTATTGATAAGCTAGATGTATCAGCATTAAAAGATCTGCCGGTAATTATTAAAGGGTGTAGCCATAAACCCGTTCCTCAAAATGCCTATATCATGCTATTGGAAAAACTTATTCCCATAGCCAGGAGTATTATGTATGGAGAAGCATGTTCATCAGTACCCCTTTATAAGCGTAAAAAGTAAATTACCAATAAAACCCAGGTAACTTTTACAAAGGGGCAACCGCTGGGTTAATCATCTTTATTGGGTATATCGCGCCATTGCTCTATACGGTAAACCCTGTTTTCGGTTTTAAGATCCCTGAGCATAACGGTGCTGGTACCGTTTGCAGAGTTACCGTCATGAGTTATTACGGCCTCTTTTTTCCAGTTGGCGTTAAGGAATTTAAGTTTTGCCGGATAGTGTAACTCAAGCGTAATTTCCCTTTCATAGGCAGATACTTTTTTTAGCCTGTAATAGGGTATCCAGTTGCCCAGATTATCCTGGGCTCCTGTTATATATACAATATCCTCTTTATGAGGCACCTTAACTTTAACCGTAGTTTGATAGGCTTCTTCTGAAAGTTCAACACTCACCTGATGGGTAAGTACAAAAGTGCCCACCTCATAAGATGAAGCAACCCTTTTAACCGGGGTTGTGGAACTCAGTATTTCTTTACCATCTACTATAAATGAATAGTGGTAAACCCCGGGATCCAAATGAAATTTTCCTGTCCATTTTCCATCTTTCTTTGTTAAAAAATTAAAAGCCACGGGAAGACCTTTTACAAACACCTGTCTGGCATTCCGAAAACCGCTTAATGCTATAGTAGTGTTGTAATTTTCATCATACCTGCCTTCAAACCGGTTTAGAATACCGGAAACATCCATACTGGTTTCAGGAACTTCGCGTTTATAATCTTCAATAATTGATATTGCTTTGTCTTTCTCTCCCATTTGGAAGTATAAAGTAGCCCTTAGTGACCTTAACCAGTGCCCTACAGGGTCAAATTGCAGGTATTCTTCTAAAAAAGGAAGTAGTGTTACATCATAATTCTTTGCCAAAAAAGCATTTATAAAAATGGATACGATTTCTTTTTTTCTTTCCTCAGGCAGGTTTAGCGACTTATATTTTTGAAAGGTGTATGCTCCTCCTTTTTCCAAATAGTCATCATGTAGTATTTTTATGGGATGGTCTTTGAACAGGTCCTGTATGCGATATGATTTTCGCCCTTTCGCCAACAAGGCTTTTATAGAAGTTTTGAAAGGGGTATCATAATCAGAGGTAAGGAAAAACCAGATCTCTCCGGTATTGAGGTTTTGTATATTCGAGTAAATAGTGTAGTTGGAATATCTCCCTTTTAACGAAGTACTTTCACAAATATCAGTAAATAAATCAAGGCCGGTTTCTCCCTGTTCCAGTTTCTCGTGTATAATGGGATAGCGCCAGCATGCAGAACTGTCTTCATTCCCGCATATATCAAAATTGGTAGAGATCTGATAAGGGCTGTTTTTGAGTATTCTGCTTCCGGAGGGCCCTATGATACCAAAGTTCCCATATTTATCAGCTACGTGCATTTGTGCACTGGTAAAACCCATTTCAAACCAGTAGGTGTCAAAAAAATCAATGACTTCCTGAACGGTCTTAAAATGCGCAAGAATATGGTTCAATATCCTGTCATCTCCCTCCGGGAATAGTTGCTTTGTATGGATATTTTTTACGGAGGTACGTTTTATTGAATTAAAATCATAAAAGAGGCCGGCTTCGTTCATACCGCCTTCAATAGCTCCCGATTCACCGTTTTTAGCAGAAAAATACGAGAGGGTATAGTATCCGTATTGGGTATCTTCCGTTTTAGGGAATACATTAATATAAGTGTCAAAAGTATAAGCGCCGTCTTCGTTGTTTCCTGCCCAGACATGGCCGTTTTTTGCCTTGCCGCAAAAAATGGTACAGGCACGGGCATAGTAAGGAATTAAGAGTAAAATAAACAGGCAGGTGCAGATAGCTTTTTTCATAGGTTTTCAATAAATAATGAGTTTTGATAATGTTGAATGTAATTATACAGACGTTTTATTGTATGATTTGGTTGCCTGCCCTGGCATTTTAGCATATTTATGAAAAGTTGTTTATTTTTTTTGGCAGAACTTATGTGTTAACTGTAAACTATTTTTACTTTTGATCCGTAAATAAGGAGCAACCTAAACTTTTTATAATGAAAAAACAGTTGTGGACTATATGTTTTTTAGCCGTAGTTGTTAGCGCTCAGGCGCAGAGTACTAATGAAGAAGATGAACCAAAAGATGGCTGGTCTGCCGCGGGTAATGTATCATTCTTATTAAATCAGGCTGCATTTTCAAACTGGATCGCGGGAGGTGAAAACAACATTTCCGGTACATTGGGCCTTAACTATGACTTTAACTATAAAAAAGGTGACTGGAACTGGGATAATAAGGTTATTGCTGCTTACGGACTTGTAAAAACGGAAGGAAGTGAGTTTGTTAAAAAGACAGAAGACCGCATAGAGTTTAATTCGCTTCTTGGCAAAAAGGCGGCAAAAAACTGGTTTTATTCAGCCTTCCTTAATTTCAGGACTCAGTTTGACAAAGGTTTTCGTTTTGAGGAAGATCCTGATACCGGTGAAGAGATACGAATCGAAAGAACCCGTTTTTTCTCTCCTGCTTATTTTCAGGTAGGACCTGGTTTTTTATGGAAAAAAAGCGATAATCTTAAAGTTAATCTGGCCCCTGCTACATCGCGGTTTATTTTTGTGAACCGTGATTTCACGCTGCCAGATGAAGCTTATTTTGGTGTAGAAGAGGGTAAAAGTATGCGTTATGAGTTTGGTGCCTCTGTCTCTGCATATTACAAATTCAACTTAATGGAAAATGTAAGTTTTGAGAACATTATCAATCTATATACCAATTACCTGGAACAGGGGCAGAACGTAGATCTGGATTATCAACTTAACGTTGTTATGAAGATCAATAAATATCTTTCTACCAATCTTGCCGTCCAGACCATTTATGATGATAATGCCATAGGGCGCTTACAAGTACGACAGGTTTTTGGGCTGGGAATAAACTTTGGGATATAATAGCAGGCAGACTTCTGTTTTAAAATATACCTCTGTAAGAAGTACCTGAAAAACGCATTTTTTTTATGCATTCAGGTACTTTCTTTTTACAGTATATTGTCAGGGTCTTCTATGTATTCCGGATAAAGGAAATCGTTATAGGGAAACCGGGTAACGTGTATTTTACGAACTTCTTCATACACCCGCTTTCTAAACTCTTCCAGATTTTCTTTATTCAATGCAGAGATAAATAATGCATTATTACCCAATTTAGCCATCCATGTTTCTTTCCATTCATCTAATGTGAAATGAGCTTTGGTCCTTTCGGTAACCAGATCATCTGTTTCAATAGTTTTATGGCTGTATTGATCAATTTTGTTAAATACCATGATCGTAGGCTTATTAGCACTTTTAATCTCTGCCAGTATCTGGTTTACAGAGGCAATATGTTCTTCAAAATTAGGGTGCGATATATCTACTACATGTAATAAAAGATCTGCTTCCCGCACTTCATCCAGAGTACTTTTAAAAGACTCTACCAGTTGGGTGGGTAATTTTCTAATGAAACCTACGGTATCTGTTAATAAAAATGGGAGATTCCCTATAACCACTTTGCGCACAGTGGTATCCAGCGTGGCAAAAAGCTTATTTTCGGCAAATACTTCACTTTTACTTATCACATTCATAAGGGTAGATTTTCCAACATTGGTATATCCTACCAGTGCGACACGCACCAGTGCTCCCCGATTACTGCGCTGGGTAGCCATCTGCTTATCTATGGTTTCCAGCTTTTTCTTGAGTAACGCAATACGGTCCCGAACAATACGACGGTCGGTCTCTATTTCGGTTTCTCCCGGGCCGCGCATCCCGATACCTCCTCTTTGTCGTTCAAGGTGTGTCCATAAACCGGTTAGCCTGGGTAACAGATACTGGTACTGAGCCAGTTCTACCTGGGTCCTGGCATAGCTGGTTTGCGCCCTTTGTGCAAAAATATCAAGAATAAGGCTGGTACGGTCCAGTATTTTACAACGAAGTATTTTCTCAATGTTTTTTTGCTGTGCAGGTGATAGCTCATCGTCAAAAACTACGGTACCCACATCATTTTCTTTTACATAGTTGAGTACTTCTTCCATTTTACCGGAACCAATAAACGTTTTGGGGTTAGGCACTTCGATACGTTGTGTAAACCTTTTTACTACCTCCCCGCCTGCAGTGTACGTTAGAAACTCAAGTTCGTCAAGATACTCTTTAGAAGTGTCATCACTTTGTTCCCGGTTAACAATACCAATGAGCACCACTTTTTCATAATCTAAGGTCTTCTTCTCTAGCATAAGATCATTTAAGATTGCAAAGTTACACATTTGATTTTTTCACTTTTTAGTAAATTAGAGTGTTTTTAACTATTAATACCGTAATGAAACTCTTTTTTCAAAATCAACGTACACCAGGAAGCATACATACGCTTGCCTTTTACAATCTGGAAAACCTTTTTGATGTGAAAGATGACAGAAGGACACTGGATGATGATTTTCTTCCTCATGCCAAAAAGAAATGGAATGAAAAAAAATACAGAAAAAAGGTGTATAACCTGGGAAAAGCAATTGCCAGAGTTGGTTTTGATAAAAGCAGGCAACCGCCTGCCATTGTGGGGCTGGCTGAGGTGGAGAATAGAGAGGTAGTGAACGATCTGATAAACTCAAAGCATCTGGCTAAAAAAGGTTTTGAAGTAGTACACTACGATTCTCCCGATGAACGAGGTATAGACACAGCACTTATTTATCGCAGGGAACACTTTGAAGTAACCCATTCTGTAACGGTACCGCTGCTTTTATACAATGAACACGGCGTTCGGGACTACACCCGGGATGTTTTGCATGTAACCGGTAAGCTTAACGGAGAGCGTATGCATGTACTGGTAAACCACTGGCCCTCCAGAAGAGCAGGAGTGCATGAAACCAACCCTAAGCGCATAGAGGCCGCACAAACTGTAAGAGAGGTTATGGAAGCCATTATCGAGGAAGAAAAAGACCCGGGTATTATTATTATGGGAGATTTTAATGATGAGCCTACCAGTGAAAGCATTAAAGAGCACCTTTTAACCCCCTTTCTAATTAATCCTATGGAGCGCCTTATGGGAACCCGAAGAGGAAGCCTGCGCCACAGAGACACCTGGAACCTTTTCGATCAAATCATAGTATCGCATAATTTCCTGAAAATGGAAAAAGGTACACACCATTTTGCACATGTCAATATTTTTGACAAACGTTTTTTAGCAGAATGGGAAGGGCGTTATAAAGGAAACCCGTTTCGCACATTTGCCGGAAAAAAGTATCTGGGAGGGTACAGTGATCATTACCCGGTATATATTCAATTTAAATATACCCATTCTTGAAAGTATTCCTTATACCCGGGTAATTTCATCTTCGTTTAACAATGCATCTCCACGCAAACGAAGGAGTATCTGGGCTACCGCTATCGTATCTCTTTCGCAATAATCAATAATGCGGTCAATATCATTGTCATTGTAATATACATCTCTTACTTCACTACCGTCAATATCTTCTTTGGGAGATGGGATACCGAGAATATGGGTAAGTAACTTTAGAGAAGTATAGTGTTTGTAATCACCAAATTTCCAGAGCTCCATAGTATCCAAATGAGGTACTTCCCACGGTTTTTTGCCAAAAAGGTTAAGTTTGGAGGGTAGTGGCATACCATGAATAATCATACGTCTTGCGATATAGGGAAAGTCAAATTCTTTTCCATTGTGGGCACACAGGAGGTGGTTATGCCTGTGAAAATGTGTTTCCAGTAAATTCTTAAACTCAGAGAGTAAGATGGCTTCTTCTCCATGAAAAGTAGTAACCCTGAAGCTACGAGAGTGTTTTTTGGGTACAAAATAACCTGCGGAGATACAGATAATCTTACCAAACTCTGCCCATATACCTGCGCGGTCATAAAATTCGGCAGCTGTATATTCATCCTTTCGCTGGTATTGTGATTTGGCGTCCCACAGGTCTTTTGTCACCTCATCGAGTTCTGCAAAATCAGTATTTTGAGGTACCGTTTCAATATCTATAAAAAGAATATTCTCAAGCTGTAACTTATGGATCATTTCGGATCATTTTATAGGTTTCTTCAATATATGCATAGATATCTTCTGAAAAAGGATCTATCTGGTCATTATATTTAATTGCCTTATGGCCAAGCCTCACAATAATAAGGTTGTCTTGTGGAGCTACGATCACATACTGCCCCAGATGCCCCCGCATCATAAAAAAAGATTTTCCGTTGTGTTGTGGCAGCCACCAGCCATACCCGTATTGAGGACTTTCTTTAAAACGTGGGGTAATGGATCTTTGAATAAACATACTGTCTAATATCTGCTTTCCGTTCCATCGGCCATGGTCTTTATAAAGTTTGCCAAATCTTGCAAAATCACGGGCATTACTGGCCACGCAACAGTAGGCTTTTTCCACTCCGTTTTTTTCACTGTCCAGTTGCCAGAAAGCCTCATTCTCTGCTCCCATGGGTTTCCAGAAAGATTCTGAAAGATATTGCGATAAAGGTTTTCCGGTGGCCTTAGCGACCACCATGCCGAGAAGCTGAGTGCTTCCGCTAAGGTACTTATAGGCCTTACCGGGCTCTTCGGTAACTTTAATACCAAGCATTACCTGGTCTAGTTTTTCGTCAAAATATGCCCTTGTGGTTACTGAGAAGGGATCGTAGTATGCTTCATCCCAGTCCAGACCGCTGGCCATCGAAGAGAGGTCTCCTACAGTCATTTGGGCTGCCATGCCCTCAGAAAACTCAGTAAAAAAATCACTTACCGGTTGGTCGAGCCCTTGTATGTAACCTTCCATTATGGCCTTTCCTAACATGGCAGATACCATACTTTTAGCCATGGAAAACGAATTGCTTTTGGAGCTTTCGGAATACCCTTCCCAATAGGTTTCGTGCCAGATGCTATCATTTTTTATGATTAGGAAAGCTACCGAGCCCAGATTTTCGTGAAGGGAATCAAGTTTTTTTGTAGCGGCAATTTTATTGTAATTTACATGTTGGGGCCACGGTTCTGAAAAATTGCCGGTTTCAATGGTTCGATTATCAAATACTTTGTAATCATCTAAATAAGCAGTTTTATGCCCTTTTAGATAAATGGTACGAACCCCTTTTATGAGGTAATCAAAATCAAATATATACAGAACTGCAATAAACAGTACAAAAAGGATAGCTAACCACTTAAGAAAAGATTTTAGATATTTCATAGTAAAGTTTTATAACGTGAGAAGGGTATTAAAAAAGAGATTGCTGTTTTGGGGGGTTTTCATGTTCCAGTAACCATTTTTTTCGCCATAGCCCTCCTGCATAACCCGTAAGAGACCCGTCACTGCCTATTACTCTGTGGCAGGGTACAATAACCCACAAAGGGTTTTTTCCGTTGGCTGCGGCTACTGCCCTTATTGCTTTTTCATCACCCAGCCTTTTAGAGAGTTCCAGATAGGAAAGGGTTTCCCCATATGGAATGTTTTGAAGTTCTTTCCAGACCTTTTTTTGAAAATGGGTACCTTCGGGGTTAAGACGAAGACTAAAGGACTGCCGCTCTCCTGCAAAAAACTCATTTAACTGGTAAACCACGTCTTCCAATACTTCAGGAATAACATTTGTGGTTTCTGCGGGTGTATCGAGAATGGTTACAGAATGAATACCTTCTTCATCACCTTGTATTCTTGCAGTTCCCAGAGGGGTTTTTATGCATACTTCTTCCATACTTATTCTTTCTCCGGCTGGTCAATAATGCCCAGTCTTTTTGCACGCGTTTCCCAGTTTTTGCGAGCCAGTAACTGAAGATCCTCTACGTGGTCGCTTTCATCTACAATTTCCAGCCCCAGTAAGGTCTCTATAATATCTTCCATAGTAACCAGTCCGCTAACCGAACCAAACTCATCTACTACCAGCGCAATATGATCTTTATTGGCAATAAACTGTTCGAATAAATCAGGAATGGGTATAGATCTTTGCGTAATAAGGATATCTCGTTTTATGGCTCCCAGAGTTTTATCGTTGTGTCCCTGTATAATTTCTTCCAACACCTGGTCTTTCAAAACAAAACCGGTGATGTGGTCTTCCTTTCCTTCAAAAACAGGGATCCTTGAAAACCGGAGTTTTGGGTTGTTTTTGAAAAAGGTTTCCACTGTGGTATCTGCAGAAGCAGTTTTCATAACGGTACGTGGTGTCATGATATCCCGGGCACTTACTTCTTTAAAACGCAGCAGGTTTTTAATAACATCACTTTCTGATTTTTTGAAAACTCCTTCTTCTTCGGCAATTTGTGTCATGGCGCTGAAGTCTTCCCGGCTAAAAACCGAACCGTGTACATCTTTTTTCCCCACAACCCGGGTAGTAAGTTGCAATATCCATAAAATACCGGTCCACTTTAGTACAAAAATAATGCCTTCTAAAACCGGAGCAGAAAAACGGGAAAGTTTTTTCCAGTAGGTAGCTCCAATAGTTTTGGGAATAATTTCAGAAACGATCAAAATAAGGACTGTCATTACGCTGGAAACAATACCTACTACATTATTACCACTTCCAAAAGCACTTTCTGCCGAAGCACCCACACCTATGGCTCCTACAGTATGGGCCACAGTATTTAAGGTAAGAATAGCAATAAGGGGCTGGTCAATATCTTTTTTTAACTTTTCTAAAGCGAACGCATATTTTTTTCCTTCCTGTTTTTTGACATTGATAAAGGTAGGTGTAATGCTTAATAATACTGCCTCAAGTATGGAACATAAAAAAGATACCAAAATAGAAAGTGTGGCAAATGTGATCAAGGCAGTCATGAAGGTATCGGTTTTGGTTTCAATTTACTAATTTTTGGTTTACCATCCGGTATATCGGGGTGGTGTAATGTTGTTGAGGTTGATATATACAATTAATTGCCCTCTGTGGTGGGTTACGTGATCCTGTAACAAATTGAGTATTTGTAATTTGGTTTTAGGGCCTGCAAAAAACGAAACTTCTTCTTTAAGGGCATTGCTTTGTATGGATTTAAGGGTATTTCCCAACGCGACAAAGGTTTTTTCCAGATAAGCGATCAATTCTTCTTTTCCTGCGTTTTCTTTCACTTTGTCGATGGGGTTCATACCAAAATAAGTGGTTCCCAGCCAGTGAATATTAGCCTGTATATGAAGAAGTTGCTCTTTAAAGGTCATTTGTCTTTCAGACGGTTTAAAATCATACTCTTTTTCGGGCATGGCCTCTGCTATTTCAAGCAGATACTTCTTTGAGTTTTCCCATTTTATGGAAAAGGCAGAAAGGGGTGTATCTTGAGCACCCAGGGGAAGTGCTGTAAAAAGCATGATCCAAAAAACAGTTTTCATAGAGAGGTGTTATGAGATAAGTTTAACAGCATCTTTGGCAAAATAACTGGCAATTATACTGGCACCTGCTCTTTTAATGGCGGTAAGTTGTTCAAGCATTACGGTATCGTGATCCAGCCACCCTTTTTCTGCTGCGGCTTTTATCATGGCATACTCACCACTTACCTGATAGACCGCTACGGGTACTTCTGTGATATTCTTGATATCACGTACGATATCGAGATAGCATATTCCAGGTTTAACCATCACAATATCGGCGCCTTCTGCAATATCCATTTCTGTTTCTTTTAGGGCTTCCAGACGATTGGCGGGGTCCATTTGATAGGTTTTTTTATCTCCAAAGCCCGGTGCTGAATCCAGGGCATCCCTAAAAGGCCCGTAAAAAGCAGAAGCGTATTTGGCACTGTAACTCATGATACCGGTATTTTTAAAACCTTCTTTTTCCAGTGCTTCACGTATGGTAAGGACACGGCCATCCATCATATCGCTGGGCGCTACAAAATCGGCTCCTGCTTCGGCGTGTGATACACTCATTTGGGCAAGTACCTGCGAAGTTTCATCATTCAATATGTGCCCTTCTGCCACAATACCATCGTGTCCGTAAGATGAATATGGGTCCAGTGCCACATCGGTCATGACCAACATATCGGGTACTGCATTTTTTACCGTTTTTACCGCCCTTTGCATAAGTCCGTCAGGATTTAAAGCTTCAGTTCCTTTATTATCCTTTAGAGAGTCAGATACCTTTACAAATAACAAAACTGATCTTAGGCCCATTTTCCATAGGCTCTTTACTTCTTCTTCGAGTAGATCGAGACTGTATCTAAAATAGGAAGGCATGGAAGAGATCTCTTCTTTTACATTTTTGCCTTCTACAACAAATAGGGGTACCAGGAAGTCATTAGGAGACAGGAGGGTTTCTCTTACGAGACTTCGAATAGCTTCACTTTGGCGCAGCCTTCGGTTTCTTTGAAAAGGGAACATAGCGTTTGTTACGTTTATTAGAAACAAAGTTAGCCATTATTTGGGATTGTTTTTTGATTCATTATTTCTTTTCTAATTCTTTTTCCAGAGTGTAGTTTTTTCATTTTATAAGAATACGCTTTATAAAAAATAAGTTTTGCATTCATTTTCTGTAAGTTAAAATTCGTATCTTCAAGCATTCATTTTTTTTAAACCTGTTGTATTTTGAAAAAAGCTATCGAAAAAAACCTGAATTTTAAGAAAAAACCACATCCTGTTTAAATACCGATTAGGTAAAAGATGGGTTTATTGAAACCGTTTTAGCTCCCTGTAGTGGTTCCCTGGGCTGTACATTCGTACGTCCTTATGTGTGCAAAGTAAACTGTGAGTTTTAGTTTAATGAATATTTAAAAAATGGAGAATTAAAATGGTATTATGAAAACAAATAGAAAAGTATCATTACGTATTAGAAGAAGTAGAGTTTCTTCTTTGAATTCTCAAAATATAACGGGAGGAACGTCAGGTGGACGTACCATCCTTCATCCCTGTGGTCAAAGTGACACATGTACTTCTGTTGCTCCCGATGTGTGTAAGGTAAATTGTGGAAGTAATGTGTAAGTAAGCTAAAAAGGTGAAAACCATGCCACTTTATCAAAATACATAAATCAAAAAAGCTATAATTATTTACTATGAAAACAAATAGAATATTGCCATTACAATTTAAAAAAAGTGTGATATCCTCCTTTCGTTCTCTTGAAGTGAAAGGCGGGCATACCTTTGTTAGCTTTGATACGGCTTGCGACCTGAGTAATGCCTGTTCTTCAACAGCTTATGAAAACGCCCCATGCCCGAATGACTGTAGGCCTATGGATGGGTAGCATTAACTATATTTTATTCACAATAACATTAAATAAAAACTCTTATGAAAAAAAGACCCTTTAAAAAGCTGGATTTTAAAAGAAAAGTAGTAGCTACTTTTAATAGTAATGATATTAAAGGAGGTGGAGTGTCAGGAGCCTGTACTTCCAGTATAAAGCATCCTGCATGTATTTTTGCCTGCCCGGAAAGTGTATATGCTTCCTGCGATTAATAAGTTACCTATATGGTTAGGTGAGAAGATTACTAATTCAATTAAAACTCTGCAACGACTGCAGAGTTTTTTATTTTTAAACGACCCAGTCTTTTGGGTGTTGTAATACTTCCAGTAATCTGGCTTCGTCACTATTTTCTTCCGGGTGATGGTCATAGCGCCATTGTACGTGAGGGGGGAGGCTCATGAGTATACTTTCTATACGGCCATTGGTTCGTAAACCAAATAAGGTACCTTTATCATGTACTAGGTTAAACTCTACATAACGGCCCCTGCGTATTTCCTGCCAGTTTCTATGTGCTTCGGCATAAGGTGTCTCTTTTCGCTTTTCTACAATAGGCAGGTATGCTTTTAAAAAACTGTTTCCTACTTCGGTAACAAAAGCGTACCAGTCTTCCATAGTTTTGCCATTTTCGGCCTTGCAGTAGTCAAAGAACAGTCCGCCAATACCTCTGGCTTCATTTCGGTGGCTGTTGTGAAAATACTCGTCACATTTCTTTTTAAACAACGGGTAAAATGCCGTATCGTGTTTATCACAGGCATTTTTACACACTTCGTGAAAATGCCGGGCATCTTCTTCAAACAAATAATAAGGGGTAAGATCCTGCCCGCCCCCAAACCAACTGTCTATAATTTGTCCGGTTACGTCATACATTTCAAAATACCTCCAGTTGGCGTGTACAGTGGGTACAAAAGGGTTTACAGGATGCAGGACCAGACTTAACCCGCAGGCAAAAAAATCAACATCACCTACGTTAAAATACTGCTGCATGGCTTTGGGGAGCGGCCCGTGTACCGCAGAGATATTGACACCGCCTTTTTCAAAAACAGTGCCGTTCTCTATAACCCGGGTACGACCGCCACCACCTTCTTTTCGTACCCAGGGATCTTCTTTAAAAATGGCTTTTCCATCTGCTTTTTCAAGTGCCTGGGTAATGGTGTCCTGCAGTTGCTGAATGTACTGGTAAAAACGCTCTTTCATATTAATAACGAACGGGCTCGTATTCTTTTACGGCTTCAATAAATGCTTTGGCATGATCTACAGGTATATGTGGTAGAATACCATGCCCAAGGTTTACGATGTACTGGTCTTTTCCAAATTCATTGATCATTTGGTGCACCATTTTTTTGATCACAGGTATGGGAGATAACAACCGGGAAGGATCGAAATTTCCCTGAAGTGTGATGTTGCCTCCTGTAAGATAACGGGCATTTCGTGCAGAACAGGTCCAATCTACCCCCAGTGCCGATGCTTTGCTTTTAGCCATTTCCCCAAGAGCGAACCAGCACCCTTTTCCAAAAACGATCACTTCGGTTTCAGGGGCCAGGGCATCTACAATTTGCTGAATGTATTTCCAGGAGAATTCTTTATAATCTTCAGGCGATAGCATACCGCCCCAACTATCAAATATTTGCACAGCATTCACACCTGCCTTCACTTTTTCTTTAAGATAGAGAATAGTGGTATCTGTAATTTTTTGCAATAGGGTATGTGCAGCCTCCGGCTGTGAAAAGCAAAATCCTTTGGCAGTATCAAAACTTTTAGAACCTTTGCCTTCTACGGCATAACAAAGTATCGTCCACGGAGAGCCGGCAAAACCAATAAGAGGTACTTCATTCGCCAGCATTTCTTTAGTAAGTTTTATGGCATCCATAACATAGCCGAGGGTTTCGTTAATATCCGGAACCACTACCTGTTCAACATCCTGTGCCGAACGTATGGGATTGGGTAACCACGGGCCTACCCCGGGTCTCATCTCTACCTCGATATTCATAGCTTGCGGGATCACCAGAATATCTGAAAATAGTATGGCAGCATCGGGTTTTACAATACGTATGGGCTGTACGGTAATCTCTGCTGCCAGTTCTGGGGTACGGCATCGGGTAAAGAAATCATATTTATCGCGAAGGGCTCTAAACTCTGGTAAATAACGCCCAGCCTGACGCATCATCCACACTGGTGGACGCTCTACTGATTCTCCTTTTAAAGCTCTTAAAAATAAATCGTTTTTAATCATTTTTTGAAAAGTGTTTTACTACCTGTACAATTACATTTTCCACAGTGGGTCTGGTGGCAGTACGAAAGGTATTTGTGTGTTTTTTAACTTCTTGTTCTGTGGTTTTCCCAATACAGAAAGCCATTTCCTGTTTAAGGGTATTTTTTTGTATAAAACTACGTACAGCGCTGGGGCTAAAAAAAAGAACGCCATCAAATTTTCCCGAAATCTGTTTGGGCGTTTCCCGGGTACGATACACGGGAATTTCTTCAAGGGAAACGGTATGTTCATTTAACATATCGGGAAGCTCATCACGGCGGGTTTCTCCGCAAAAAAAGATAAAGTGTTTGCTTGCATGCTTTTTTATAAGGAGGTTAGCAAGTGATTTTGCATCATACGCATGTTCTATTACATTAAATCCTGATGCCAATGCTAATTCTCTGGTTTTATCTCCTACACAAAACACGTGTTGTACCGGAATGAGTTGTAAACTAACCTGTTTAACAGCATTCTGACTTGTAAAAATAGCATTTTCTACAAATTCGGGCCGGGGAAAAGGTACGGGCTCAGTCTGTATAAAATCAGCTTCGGAAAGTGCAACATTGGCATTGAGCAATAATTCTTTCTGAGCGAGGCTTAATTTTTTTGTTGAAAAGACCCGGGCTATACTCATGACAGTTGTTTCCTTATTTCTTTCATGATCGTATCTCCTCCCTGTTGCAAAACTTTCTCAGCACATTGTTTTCCCAGGTCTTTGTACAGATCTGTGGAAATGGTTTTTTCTATATATGAGGTTTTGCTTCCGTCAAGTGAAAAAAGAGCACCTTTAAAATGAATTCTATCATTTTCAATAGTGGCTATGGCACCAATGGGAGCGGTACACCCCCCTTCCAGGGTTCTTAAAAAATCCCGTTCTACGTGAGTAGCCATTCGTGAAGGGTTATGTTCCAGAGTTGTGAGTGCTTCTCTTGAAAAAGCATCATTCTCCATGGTAACCACCAGCATGGCACCCTGTGCAGGTGCTGGCACCATCCAGTCGAGTACCAAATGGTTTTGAGGCGTTAAATGAATACGTTCCAGTCCGGCACGCGCAAAAATGGCTCCGTGCCAGGAATGGTCTTCCAGTTTTTTGAGCCGCGTATTTACATTACCTCTAAGATCGGTTACGGTATGTGAAGGATGGCGATGCAGCCACTGGGCTTTTCTTCTCAGGCTTCCGGTAGCAATGGTTCCCTCACCTTCCATAAAAGAAATATCTCCTTTGTGTACCAGAATATCTTCGAAAGCGGCTCTTTTAAGAACAGCGGCAGATACCATGCCTTTGGGAAGGCGGGTAGGTACATCTTTCATACTGTGTACGGCAATATCGATCTCTCCCTTAAGCATGGCTACATCCAGGGTTTTGGTAAAGATGCCGGTAATACCCAGTTCATAAAGGGGCTTATCTAATATAAGGTCTCCGGTAGATTTTACGGGAACCAGCAGGGTGTCGTACCCCTGAGATTGTAATTGTTGTTGTACGGTTTTTGCCTGCCAGAGTGCCAGTTCACTATCTCTGGTACCTATACGTATGGTTTTGCTCATTTTGAAGGAGTATCCAGTTGGAAGACTTTTTGAATAAGCTCAATACTTTTGTCTGAACTACCGTTTTGCTCTTTAAGGTGATTGGCAAAGTGAGTGGTGATTTTCTGAATGATGCGGGTACTAATAATTTCTGCCTGACTTTCGTCAAAGCCCTCTAGTTTTTTTCGTTGAAAATCTATTTCGGCTTCTTTGAGACTATCCAGTTTCTTTTTAAGGGCCTGAATGGTAGGAGCAAATTTACGGGTTTCCAGCCATTCATTAAAGTCGCTTTTTACTTCGTCTATAATAGCTTGGGCCTTAGGGATAAATTGTTTTCTTCGCTCCAGGGTGTTATCTGTGATCTTTGAAAGTTGATCGAGATGAACCAGTGTTACATTGCTGAGTTTGGTGACATCATCATCAACATTTTTTGGGATAGAGAGATCGAGGATAAGTAATTTTTTATCAGGGTTGATATGTTTCCTGGAAATAGTAGGTTGTTGGGCACCGGTTGCCACGATAAGTACATCTGCCTTTTCTATTTCTAAAGTAAGGTTTTCGTATTTTTTTACAACAAGATTGAACTTTCCGGCAATTTTTTCCGCTTTATCCAGGGTTCGGTTTATAAGAGTGATCTGGTTATTACGCGTATGTTTTACCAGGTTTTCACAGGTATTTCGCCCGATCTTTCCGGTACCGAAAAGAAGAATGTTTTTTTCAGATACATAGGGTACGCGTGAAAGTATATATTGAACAGAAGCAAACGCTACTGAGGTTGCACCTGAAGAGATCTCAGTCTCGTTTTTAATCCGTTTACTGGCCTGTATTACCGAATTACATAATCTTTCCAGAAAATGATTGGCGATACCCAGGTCGCGGGAAAGTATAAAGCTTTGTTTTAACTGACTAATAATCTCAAAATCACCAAGGATTTGACTATCCAGTCCGCAACCTACTTTAAAAAGATGCGAAACGGCCTCGTTGTTTTCATGTACATACAGAACTTCATCAAGCTCTTCTACAGTGCCATGAGTATGTTCACATAAAAGTCTTGTGAGTTGAAACGGATGCTGTGCAAAACCATACATTTCTGTTCGATTGCAGGTAGAAATAATGATGAGCGCATCAATACCTTCGTCCTTTGCCTGTATCAACAGGTTTCGTTTGCGTTCATCATCGAGACTAAAATTACCCCGTATGGTTGCATCTGCTTTTTGGTAACTTAATCCTACAGCAAAAAAAGTAGGGTGTTTAGATAGGTTGTAACCTTTCATTCGAGATCAATGGAAATACAGCACAAAAATAGGAGGGGGGCTTTAAAAAAAATAACGCTCGCGGAACTTTTTTTACCGCTTCGGGTGATTTACATGTCTGGAAGGCATTGAAAGTACAAAATACCGTACATTTGCAGTAATTATGCGAGTTAAGGAACATATTGTTTAGAATGGTTCTAAATAATTAAAACCAAAGTCTTGATGGAACAAAAGTTAAAAAATAACGCTTCAGGGGCTATTGATGAACTTCTTTTTGAGGAAGGTTTTATTGTTTTAAAGGCACAAAATGAAACAGATAATACCCAACACATAATCAGGGATATAGACCGTTCTTTTATTCATTTTCACTTTAGCCTGAAGGGAGTTTCCCAATTCAATTTTAATGAAGGGCGGTACTCTTTAAATGTAGGCGAAGAAAAAGTATTACTTCTTTACAATCCGCAGCGGGATTTGCCCATAGATATGGAAATGGCTCCCAAATCTTCATTGATATCGGTATTGATCTCTATTCAGAAATTCCACTCACTCTTTTCGCCCGAGGCCGGATATGTCGATTTTTTGAGTTCGGAGAACAAGGATAAAAAGTATTATAATGAAACCGCTATTTCTCCTGCTATGGCTGTGGTACTTCATCAGTTGGTAAACTTTAACCTTCATATCTCGGTTCGCACTTTATTTGTGAAGGCCAAGGTGTATGAATTACTGAGTTTATATTTCCATAAACCTGAAGATGCCGATATAGAACAGTGTCCCTTTCTGGTAGATGAAGAGAATGTACTCAAAATACGTAAAGCCAAAGATATTATAATTGCCAATATGGCTGAGCCTCCGGGATTGCAGGAACTGGCAAATACGGTAGGGCTCAATATTAAAAAACTAAAAGAAGGCTTTAAAGAAATATACGGAGAACCGGTTTATAGTTTTTTATTTGATTATAAAATGACCTATGCCCGTAAAATGCTGGAGAGTGGTGATTACAATGTAAATGAAGTGGGCCTTAAAGTAGGTTATAGCACAGCGAGCCATTTTATTGCTGCTTTTAAAAAGAAGTTTGGTATTACTCCCAAGAAATATCTTATGTCTTTAAATGTATAAAATGTTGAGAAATAACATACAGGTATTTATTATAATGATATAGAAAAAAGGAATTGTAAAAAAACAGGCGTTTTGCCTGATGAATGTATTTTTATATCTCACGATTATTTATAGGTTAATTAGTATTTTTGAAAAAAAATTGCTGTGTTTCGTTTTCCGGTATTTTAACAGATGTTATAGGAGACTTCACAATTAATGTTATTACTACATGCAGACAAAAAAAGGTGTTTTACTGGTGAACCTGGGTTCGCCAGATAGTCCGCATCCTAAGGATGTAAAAAAATATTTAGATCAGTTTTTAATGGACGAAAGGGTAATTGATGTGCCCTACTGGCTACGCGTTTTCATTGTAAGAGGTATTATTTTAAATACCCGTCCTAAAAAATCGGCTAAAGCCTATCAAAAAATATGGTGGGATGAAGGTTCTCCACTTATTGTGCTTTCTGAAAAGCTTCAGAAAAAGGTTCAGAAGCTTACATCTGTCCCAATAGCGCTCGCCATGAGGTATGGAAATCCTTCTATTGAGAGTGGACTAAGAGAATTGGCCAATAAAGGGGTTAATGATGTTTTGTTGATACCCTTGTATCCTCAGTTTGCAATGGCCACCACAGAAACTATACTGGTACTTGCAGAGAAGTTGCGCAAAAAGCATTTTCCTGAGATGAGTTTTACCTCACTTCCCGCTTTTTACAATCATCCGGATTATATACGGGTGTTGTCAAATTCCATAGAAGAAAGCTTAAAAGGAAAAGATTGGGAACATATTCTTTTCTCATATCATGGCGTTCCAGAACGTCATATCCGAAAATCTGATATTACCAGATCCCACTGTAAAATTGACGGGCAGTGTTGTAAAACGGCATCTCCTGCACATCAGTTTTGTTATCGCCATCAATGTTATGAAACTACCCGGCAGGTGGCAGAATACCTGGAGCTAAAAGAAGGAACCTATTCTTCTTCCTTTCAATCAAGATTGGGAAGAGACCCCTGGTTACAACCCTTTACAGATGATACCGTAGAGGAGTTTGCTGAGAACGGCACCAAAAAAATGGCTATTGTAATGCCTGCTTTTGTATCAGATTGCCTGGAAACACTAGAAGAAATTGGCATGGAGGCCAAAGAAGAATTTCTGGAAGAAGGAGGAGAAGAGTTTCATGTGATTCCCTGCCTGAATGATCGTGAAGACTGGGTAAAGGTCTTGAGCCGCTG
The DNA here is from genome assembly GCF_037646345.1 of Ascidiimonas aurantiaca. NCBI lineage: Bacteria > Pseudomonadati > Bacteroidota > Flavobacteriia > Flavobacteriales > Flavobacteriaceae > Ascidiimonas > Ascidiimonas aurantiaca. Next base: position 204,793 of record NZ_JBBEWR010000004.1, read on the forward strand.
GATTGATGAATGGGCGGTTTCAAAATCATAAGAAAAAGGTTTGTGAAAATAGAAAACAGAAGGTACATAAAGACATAGGTAATACCGGGTTTTTATGCAAAGCGTGTAGTTTTAATGCCGTATCTTCGCAGCTCATTAAAAAACATTTAATGTCTAAGGTTTCTTCGGCAGAACTGGGCTCCGAACCCATTGGAAAATTACTGGTCAAGCAGGCCGTTCCGGCCTCTATAGGCATCCTGGTAATGTCACTCAATATTCTGGTAGATACCATTTTTGTAGGCCAGTGGATAGGTTCTGTAGCCATTGCAGCCATAAATGTAGTACTCCCGGTTTCCTTTTTTATAGGTGCCCTGGGTATGGCCATAGGTATTGGCGGATCTTCTATTATCTCAAGAGCTTTAGGCGCCGAAAATAAAGAGCGGGCACTGCGCTCTTTTGGAAACCAGATCACCCTTACTTTTTTGCTTACCGTGAGCCTGGTAATACTGGGCCTGTTGTTTGTAAATGTGCTTATACCCGCTTTTGGCGGAAAAGGGAACATATTTGAACTCGCCAGGATATATTACATCATTGTAGTATGCGGAGTTCCCTTTCTGGCACTCTGCATGATGGGGAACAATGTTATTCGGGCCGAAGGGAAAGCCCGTTTTGCCATGATCGCCATGATCATACCTTCCATAGGAAACCTGGTACTGGATTTTGTATTCATCAAAATACTCGATATGGGTATGCATGGGGCTGCCTGGGCCACTACTATATCCTATATTTTGTGTTTTCTTTATATTTTCTGGTTTTTTATATCCCGTAATTCCGAGCTTAAAATTCAATGGAAACACTTTGGGCTCGATCTTTCAGTAGTAAAAGAAATAAGCTCCCTGGGCTTTGTTACCCTCGCCAGACAGGCAGTAGTGAGTGTTACCTATCTGTTTATGAATAATATTCTGTTCGATCTGGGAGGAGAATCTTCAGTAACCGTTTATGCGATCATAAGCCGTATGCTCATGTTTGCTTTGTTTCCCGTATTGGGAGTAACTCAGGGATTTTTACCCATAGCCGGTTATAACTACGGTGCCGAAAAATACAAACGTGTAGAAGCTACTATTGTTACAGCCATGAAATATTCCGTAGGGCTGGGGCTCCTTATTTTTGTATTGATCATGGTTTTTCCCGAAACCATTACCATGGTGTTTACCAGTGACCCGAAAGTGGTTAGTGATGCACCTGTAGCTATGCGGTGGGTATTTGCCGCTACGCCCATAGTAGCTATACAGCTTATAGGCTCTGCGTATTTTCAGGCCATAGGGAAAGCAGTACCCGCATTGTTGCTTACCCTCACCCGGCAGGGGCTGTTTTTTCTGCCCTTAATTTTCATTTTGCCCGTTTTCTTTGGCGAAATGGGGGTTTGGATATCATTTCCGGTAGCCGATGTATTATCTACCATAATCACTGCTATTTATTTACATTTTGAAGTAAAACGTACCCTCAAAGCATCAGAATAACAGGGGGCGGTAAGCTGTTTTAGGCTGGTGTACCGGTAGTGTGCTCCTGTTCAAGAAGAACAGTTATTTCCTTTACAAGTGTTTTTTGCAATCCGTTAATATTGATTAATGATCTACCCCATAAAGTGGGATTATCAAGGCTCTTAAAAACTACTTTTTCAATAGTATCGCATTGCCATACACGGGTAAAAAAATCAAGTATTTCAGGCGCGTCCCTAAGTGGGATATCTTGCCCTTTATAATGACCTCTGTAAAAAACCAGTAAGTGTGCCAGAGATCGTACCAGGCCCCTGGGAAGCATACCTTTTTCCTTTTGGTATGCCAGTATCGAGGGAAGTACACGCACTTTAAATTTTGAGATAGCATTAAGGGCAATACTTATTAACTCATGTTGAATAAAAGGATTTTTAAAACGCTCTGTTACAGCGTTGGCAAAAGGTATAAGTTCCTCTTCTGGTTGTGGCAGTGTAGGGAGAATCTCTTCAAAAATTACTTTTTGCATAAAACTCCCTGTAATAGGATCCTCCATGGTTTCTTTAACGGTTTTGATACCTTGTAAGTACCCAATGGGAACCATAGCTGTGTGAGCGCCGTTAAGTACTCTCACTTTTCGTTCGCGGTAAGGAGTGATGTCGTTTACAAAACGTACCTGTAACCCGGCTTCCTGTACCGGAAAGTGAGTGGCAAGACGTTCGGGCCCTTCAATTACCCAAAGATGAAAAGGTTCTGCGGTTACAACCAGGTTATCGTCATAACCCAGTTCGGTTTGAACCTGTTTTATGGTTTTAGAAGGGAAGCCCGGTACTATACGGTCTACCAGAGCGTTGCAGAAAGTAACGTTTGTATCCAGCCATTTTGTAAACTCATGGGGCCATTGCCATAAATCTGTATACCGGAGTACTGCTTCGCGTAACCGGATCCCGTTTTTATCAATAAGCTCACAGGGAATAATAGTTAGTCCGTGGCCATCTCCTTTAAATACGTTAAAACGGCGATATAAAAAAATAGCGAGCTTTCCCGGAAAAGAATCGGGTAATATATCAGGGGTGATATCCTGTTCGTTAAAATGAATACCGGCTTCGGTTGTATTAGAAATAATGAATTCAAGATGCGGATTAGCTGCCTGTTCCAGGTACTCCCTGGGATGGGTGTACGGGTTGATCACTCCTTTTACACAGGTAATAAGACGAATGTCTCTTGTTTTATGTCCGTTTTGCAATCCCTGAAGAATTACGTGGTACAAACCTTCCTGCCGGTTTATGGCGGTTTCCATACCTTTTGCGAGTGGTTGTATTATTTGTACATCTCCATTAAATGATGTTTTTTCATTCATTATATGAATCATCCAGTCGGCAAAGCCTCTTAGAAAATTCCCTTCTCCAAACTGAAGTACCTTTACAGGGCGATCACTATGGGTATTTGTGGTGGTTCGGTTAAGTTTTTTCATGATCGGGAGATGTTGAAGTTAAAATAATCGCGGGCATTGGTATAACAAATATCCTGTACTATTTTACCCAGCCATTTCTCATCAGCCGGTAATTCTCCGTTTTCAACATCTTTTCCTATCAAATTACAAAGTATACGTCTAAAATACTCGTGCCTGGGGAAAGAGAGAAAGCTACGCGAATCAGTAAGCATGCCCACAAAGCAACTCAGGAGGCCCAGATTAGAAAGTGCATTAAGTTGCTTTTCCATACCGTCTTTTTGATCCAGAAACCACCATGCGGCTCCGTATTGTACTTTTCCTTTTATACTACCGTCATTAAAGTTTCCTGCCATAGTGGCCATAACTTCATTGTCTGAGGGATTAAGATTGTAAAGAATGGTTTTACAGAGTTGGTCCTCACGATCCAGCTCATTGAGAAATTGACTCAAACTTTTGGCCTGCGAAAAATCACCAATAGAATCAAAACCGGTATCTGGCCCTAGTTTTTGGAGCATACGTTCATTAGTATTGCGCAGGGCGCCCAGGTGAAATTGTTGTGTCCACCCTTTTTCGTGATACATACGGCACAAATGCAGTAGGGTTTCAAATGTATAATAGTGGATTTCTGTGGGGGTAAGAACTGTTTTGTTCTTTATTTTGTTAAATAGTACTTCGGTATCATAACTTCCGGGTGTAAAATAATACAAACGCTCCAGGCCATGGTCTGACAGTCTGCTGCCTTTTTCATGAAAGTAATCAATACGGTTTTTAAGAGCATCGAGCAAGTCCCGGTAAGAAGTAATCGTAATACCGGATACCTCTTCCAACTGTTCCAAATACCCGAGATAACCGGGAATGTCTTCTACGGCATATGCTTTGTCGGGTCTAAAAGCGGGTAGCAAAGTTATACTGTCAGAGTTGTTTTTCATGGTTTCATGATATTCAAGAGAATCAAGAGGGTCATCGGTAGTACATACGGTTTCTACATGCATCATTTTGAGTAATCCCAGCGTATGATGGCTTTCTTTCTGAAGAAGTGATGAGGTTTTCTCATAAACATCTACCGCAGTTTCCGGTTCCAAAAGTGTATTAATATCAAAGTATCGCAATAGTTCGAGATGTGTCCAGTGATACAGCGGATTTCTCAAAGTGTAAGGAACCGTTGCTGCCCATTTTTCAAACTTTTCACGGTCGCTGGCATCACCAGTAATATATTTTTCAGAAACTCCCAGTGTACGCATAGCTCTCCATTTATAGTGATCCCCTTCCAGCCATACCCGGGTTGTGTTTTTAAAAACCCTGTTTTCGGCTATGTCTTTTGGTGAAAGATGGCAGTGGTAATCAATTATAGGGAGCTTCTCGGCATACTGATAATATAGTTTTTGCGCAAATGAATTTTGCAACAGAAAGTTTTCTGAAATAAAAGGATGATTTGTTTGATGCAATCGATTGCGCTTCGTGTTCATGATTTCTTTACTGCTTTATTATTTATCGTATTTATATGTTAACAGTGGTTTTTAACGAAGAAGCCCGTACTATCAGTTTAGGCTGCAGGACGGTTTTCTGTGGAATTGTTTTTTTAGTACCGGCATTCAGAATATCAAAAAAAAGTTCGGCGGCAGCATGACCCATTTCTACGGGAAACTGTTCTATAGATGTTAACGGAGGATCGCTAAAAGAGGTAAACGGTTCGTTACTAAAACCAGACAAAGCTACTTTTTCCGGTATAGCTATTTTATGTTCCTTTAAAACCTGCATAGCACCCATAGCCGCATAATCACTGGCAGAAAAAATAGCGTCAAATGGTTTTCCTAAAGTAAGTAACTGTTGTGTACACACACGGCCGTCCTCCAGTTGCATATTGCTTTCACAAACCAGTGCCTCATCAAAAGGAATGTTGTGGTCCTTTAACGCTTCCATATATCCGCGATAGCGCTCTTTATAAATGTTTACTCTGTTTATATTGGTAAAGTGCGCAATCTGTTGGCAACCCTGCTTGATGAGGTGTTCTGTAGCCATATAAGCACCCAGAAAATCATCAATAACCACCTGGCTGGTGCCCAGCTCATTAGTGGTACGGTCAAATAATACTAAAGGAATCCCTCTTTTGATTATTTTTTTATAATGATCATAATTTTCAGTGTTTTTCCCCAATGAGGCAATAATGCCATCCACGCGTGCATTGAGAAGTGCATCTACGGTAGCGCTTTCATTGACCACTTCTTCATACGACTGACTCACAACTACCTGGTAACCTACCTGATTAGCAACTTCTTCTACCCCGCGAATGACCGATGAAAAAAAGGCACGGTTTATAGTAGGAACTACAATACCTATTAGCTGGCTTCGCCCGCTCCTCAGTGCGGCAGCAATACGATTGGGCTGGTAATTAAGAGATTTGGCAACATCCAGTACAGCCTTTTTAGTGGCCTCACTAATTCTGGGGTGATTGTTTAATGCTCTTGAAACCGTAGAAGCCGTAATATTAAGCTGCTCTGCAATATCGTGTATGGTCGCCTTTTTAGGTGTCATGTATTTAAAGTGAATGCCGGGTCTTAAGATCCGTTAACGAAGGTAAAAGTAAGGAACTATCTTTTAAAATGATAAAGTTCTTCTTTTTTATTGTAATCGATTGCGCAATTTAATGAATTTTAAAGAATATTGGAAAACAATATTTTTAGAAAATTATCATATTTGTAACTTTTCCTTCAAAAAAATAGCCATTTATAGGTTTTAACGAGCAAAATTTGGTTATTTGATAAATAATTTATAATATGCAATCGATTGCACAAAATTATTGTAATATTCACAAATAACGCCTCATTATTTTAAGAAATGTTACGCAGGTAAATCGGATAAAAAATATAGTATGAAACCAGCAGAACTTTTAGAAAACAGAATCAGAGGGCACACTCATTACATTTTGTTAATTTATCAGAGAAGACCAAACAAAATGTAACACAATAAAAAAACGCAAGATGAAATTATTGAAAAGAACCCGTATATGGTTTTTAGCGCCCATTTTATGGATCGGTTTTTACGGTTTCGCAAATAATGCACCCCATGAATATTACAATTTTGCTATTGAAGAACAACAGGCATTTGTTATTGTAAACGGGCGTGTACTGGGAGACAGGGGAGAAGTACTCCCCGGGGCCTCTGTAGTTATAAAGGCATTAAATCTGGGAACCAGTACCGACCTGAACGGTAATTTTAGTCTGAATCGTGTTCCCACAGGTACGCATACTCTGGAAGTTTCCTATTTGGGATTTAACTCGTATACTACAGAAATCACAGTTGACGGTACTTCTAATATCAATCTAAAAGATATTGTACTTACACCGCAAACTAACCAACTGGGGGAAGTAACGGTAACTGCCAGTCTTGAAGGCCAGCAACGTGCATACAATCAGCAAAAAAATGCCGATAATATTAAAACGGTAGTATCTGCAGATCTCATTAGCCGGTTTCCCGATATCAATGTGGGTGAGGCTATGCAGCGTGTGTCAGGAGTTACTATAGAAAGAGATAATGGTGAGGGTAGTATTGTAAAAATACGGGGAACTCCTCAAAACTTTACTACGGTCTCTATTAACGGAGAACAAATTCCTACCACTGATGAAGGAGGAGGTCGTACCGAATCGCTGGATCTTATCTCGGCAGACCAGTTGGCCTCTATGGAAGTGAGTAAAGCCATTACTCCGGAAATGGACGGAGATGCCGTAGGAGGTGCCATTAACCTGATTACCCCCATGGCCCGAAGTAAAAAAGCACGTTTTAAAGGAAGCCTTGGCGGGGGGTATAACGACCTTTTTGAAAGAGGAAGTCAAATTGCCAAATTAAAATACGATCAACGTTTTGCTGATGATAAGTTTGGGGTGTTGCTGGGAGGAAGCTATTACAATACGGTAAACGGGGAAGAGCGTTTTGAAGCTACTTATCGAAACCGCAGGATAGGTGATTCTGATGATCCCAATTCTTTCAGAGCCAATGTAGTAGATGATTATCGTTTACGCCCGTTACTCAATGAGCGTACCCGAATCGGGCTTAATGCCACTTTTGATTATCGCTTTAATGAAAACTCCAAAATAGTAGTAAAAGCAATTTATAATGATCTGAGAGACGAATCCCTTCGTCGCAGAACCCGTTTTCGTCCCAGAAACAACTATCAGGATCCCTTAAATCCCAATGTAGCCGGAAGTGTAGACAACGGCGATGTGCGTGTGAGAAGAGATATTAACGACAGGGTGATCAACAGGGAGAATATCACTTTCTCATTTGAGGGCGATCATTTACTGGGTACTTTTGGAAAAATAGATTACGGGTTTAATTACACCCGTTCAGAGCGTATTCTTCGCAGCGACCGTTTTGTTTTTAGAGAAAGAGGCCTTGCACTGGAACTTGAAAGAGATGGTGATTTTATTCTGTTCTCGTCCCCCGATTCAAATTTTACGGATTATGATCGGTTTGAGTTTAATGCTTTTCAGCAGGATAAGCCCATTCTCAACAGAGGAGATAATATGGTGGCCCGTCTCAACTTTACTTTCCCTTTTCAATTGGGAAAGAATAACGGAGAGTTTAAAGCCGGAGGAAAATATCGGGAACTGGATAATTTGCGAAGAAGAAACACCATAGAATACACTGGCTTTGACGGGCCCTATAACCTTTCTCAGGTATTGGATGGTTTTGACGGTACCATATTTGATGGAAGATATGACATGGGAAGTTTCCCAGATCCTCAAAGAGCCTTTCAGCATTTTGTAGATAATCAGGGCGCCTACCAACTCGACGAACGAAATACAAAAATCAATAGCGACAGCTTTTTCTTTAATGCCGATGAAGATGTATCTGCAGCCTATGTGCAGGGTAAATTGCAGATCAACGATTTGCGAATACTGGCAGGAGTGCGCTACGAGAATACCAGAGTTCGTTATGATGCGTTGCAGATAAACGATCCGGGTGAAGACAGCAATATGCCGGTAACGTCAACGCCTATTGAAGGCGGTACCGATTATGATTTTCTGTTGCCCATGATACATTTGAGGTATGCTTTATCAGACCGGGCCAACATTCGTTTTGCCTATACCCGCTCGTATGCGCGGCCCAATTTAAGTGATGTGGTGCCTTCGCAGAACATTAATTTTGCCGATCAGATCATAAGCACCGGAAATCCCGATCTGCTGCCTGCCGATGCTACCAACCTGGATCTTCTTTTTGAAAACTACATCCAGGGAGCCGGTGTTATTTCGGGAGGATTGTTTTACAAACGTATCGAAGATTTTATTTTTAATCAGGTATCTGATGTAGAAGGAGGCCAGTTTGATGGTTTCCGAAGCTTTTCACCGGTAAACGGTGATGTCGCCAATTTGTATGGTGCAGAAATAAACTTCTCTAAAAAACTCGATTTCCTTCCCGGGTTTTTATCGGGACTGGGAGTGTATCTTAATTACACCTATGTACAATCAGACAGTAGTTTTGAATTTTTAGTAGAAGATCCCGATACGGGTCAGGAGGTAGTTTCTGTGAGAGATGATGTGCCTTTTGTAGGACAGGCAGACCATGTTTGGAACGCCGCTATCTCTTTTGACCGTGGAGGGTTTAGCTCACGAATATCACTCAACTATAACGGCTCTTCCTTATTGAGCTTTGCCGACGATCCCGAACTGGATTTTTTCCTGGATGAACGTTATCAGTTAGATATCAATGCTTCTCAGAAAATTACCGACCAGTTAACCATTTTTGCCGAGTTTGTAAACCTTACTAACGACCCAAATGTACAATACCAATCCGTAAGAAGTCAGGTGGTGAATTATGAATTGTATAGCTGGTCCGCCAGGTTTGGTATTAATTTCAAATTTTAAGATAATGAAAAATACAATATATCCTTCCGTTAAGAAAGTAGCTGCGCTCATTGCTGTTTTTCTGCTTTTTACGGCCTGTAGTAATGACGACGATACCGTTGAGCCCCCCTTATATTTTAGTCCCAATGTGAGTCTGGATATCACTTCCGGAGAATTTGGAGTGGGACAGATCATAACCGTTGAGGTATCGATGCTGGCTTCGGGCCTTTTAAATACGCTTACCATTTCGGCAGGTAATACAGTACTTGAAAACATCACTTATGGTGATACCGGGGATCAGGACTTTCGCTTTTCTTTTCAGGTACCACCCGAATGGCTGGGTACGGTGCAAACCATAGCATTTACAGTTACCGATAAACAGGGGCAGCAAGCTACAACAAATTATACGGCTACAGTCTCTCAAATAGAACCGCAATATACCATAGATGATATAACTCTTAACGGTGTTGATTTTCGCCAGATTACCGGGAACGTCAATTTTGATGAAACTCTTGATAATGATACAAACTGGGTGCTTAACGGTTCAGTAGAAGTAGACCAGCAAACTACGCTTACCATTGAAGAAGGAACTACCGTTTACGCCCTAAACGGAGATACAGAACTCGACATAAAAATAGGAGGGACTTTACTGGCAGAGGGAACTCTGGAAAATCCTATTGTTTTTACCAGTCTGGCAAATGCTCCGGGGCAATCGGGAACACCTGATGCCGGAGACTGGATAGGGGTTACTTTACGAGGAAATGACACACCGGACGACAGTTCGGGTATACTCACCTATGTACGAATAGAATATGCAGGTAATGATGATGATGCCTTTCAGCTTCGCCAGGTAGGCGGAAATACAGTGATTGATTATCTACAGGTATTTGATGTAGATGATACCGGTGTTCGTATTCGAGGAGGTTCGGTAAATCTGAAGCATCTGGTAGTGGTAAAGCCCGATAGTCGCTGTGTGCGGTATGGAGAAGGCTGGACTGGCAACGGTCAGTTCTGGGCCCTGGCCACCAGTACCGATAGCAGAGCCATAAACGGTACCGATGACAATGCAGTGCCACAATCCAATCCGCTTTTGTCCAATATTACCGTTGTAGGAGCCAATATAACCGAAGGTACCCCAGGTGTAGGTGAAGGTGTGCGTATGCAGGATGGTGCCAACGGAAGGTATTACAATACCGTTCTTCTGGGCTTTGATGTATCTTTCCGGGTTCGGGACGGTGGAGAGATCACCATGCGCAACTGTGCTGTTTTTAACAATGGTGAGAACGGAGATGATGACGGGTTACACAGCAGTGTACGGAATCAATACCGCGAAGCATCCAACAATAATTCAGAAGACCCTTTTACAATTACTGATACCTTTGTAGGAGTCTCCACAGCCAATTCTTCCAATGCATTGTCTTTGGGAAGCTTTTTTGAAGGCGTTAATTATGTAGGAGCAGTTCCGGCAGATGATGACTGGACCCTGGGATGGACCCGTAATTTTGACGGCTCTTTCCGGGAATAAATATAAAAAAAAGCAATAGTTAGTTAGCTAAATTGAAATGACCTGAATGAACCGGAAACAATTCATAAAGTCTGTTTCGATGGCAACCCTGGCAACAGGGTTGCCTTTTCCCATTATGGCAGTTGCCCGTAACGCGAATAGTAAAGAAAACAGCGAGTATTTTAAGGATCTGAAAAGTAATCCTGATTTTACCATTGCAGAGATCAGAACCTTTTTATTAAAAAAAGCACTATTTGTTCGTGTTACCCTTAATAATGGAGTAACAGGCTGGGCAGAAGCCATGCCCAATGATCGAAGAACCTCCCGAACGCTTATTGAGAAAACCCTGAAAGACTATTATCTGGGAACCAATGCTTTCAATGCCGAAGCTACCTGGGACAAAACTATTTATTCTGAATACGATCTGGGGCCGGGGGGGTTGCTTACCTATTCCATAGCAGGAATAGACTGTGCCTTATGGGATGCTATGGGAAAAGTTACCGGTAAACCCGTGTATGAACTTTTAGGAGGAAAAGTACGTGACACCATTCCTATTTACGGAAGTTTTACCCGCGATGTATATCCCACTCCCAAAGAAGCGGCTCAAAAGGCAAAACAATTAGTAAATGAGGGCTATAAGACCCTGAAGTTTAGAATGCGTTGGGGTCTGGAGAACAGAGACCCTGCCAATGATAATACGGTTGCCTTTGCCAGCACCATTCGTGAGGCTGTAGGAGATGCCGTTCAACTTGCTTTTGATGCCAATATGGGTTACTCAGTTCCCAGAGCCATTGAAATGGGGAAACAACTGGAACCTTTGGGGCTGGCATGGTGGGAAGAACCCGTAGCCCCGTATGATTACGAGGCCATTAAAAAGGTAATAGCACATGTAAATATACCCATTGTTTTTGGAGAGCACGCCTATACGGTACACCAGGTAAAACACCTCCTTACCTATGGAGGGTCGTGGGCTATTAATCCCGACCTTTTAAAATGTGGCGGATTCACAGGAGGTAAACGTATAAGTGATTTTATCGCAGAAAGAAATGTAAAGCTCTCAGCTCACAATTCACGCCCTTCACTAAGCACTGTGTGTATGCTACACTGGATAGCTACTGCCAAAACAGCCACGTTGGCCCAGGAGTTTGCAGGAAGAGAAAAAGCTCCCAAAGCTTTTGATACCCTCACCCATTTTCCCGAATTTAAAAATGGCACTTTTACCATAAGCGACCGCCCGGGTCTTGGGGTAGAAGTAGACGAAGATAAGGTGACATTTTATGACAAAAAATATTCGTAAGTACATCAGGAATATGAGAATACTTAAAAAAAGAAGTACCACTGCCGGTATAACCATCATCATGATTTGGATACTCTGTACGGCATGCAATAGTAATCATGTATACACCATTACCGATTTTGGCGCAGTTCCCGATGGGAAAACACTCAATACAAAAGCCATTCAGGAAGCTATAGACAGAGCAATAGCAACAAAAGGCACCGTTCGTGTCCCTGCCGGTACTTTTTATACAGGTAGTCTTGTTTTGGGTCCTCATATTACCCTGCAACTTGATGAAAATGCAGTTCTTCTTGCCTCTTCCGATATGAAAGACTATGCGCATAAACACTTTATTCATGCTCCGGAGGCAGATAACCTCATCATACAGGGAAAAGGTACCATTAACGGTAACGGCACCTCTTTTTTCGATAAAAACTGGAAGTATACTGAGCGTCCCCAACCATGGATCGTGATAGAAAGTGCCCGAAATATTTCAGTATCCGGTATAACCCTTACCAATAGTCCGTCGCATTGCCTGGTATTTGAGCATTGTATCGGTGTGAAAGTAGAAGGTATTCAAATTAACAATCACCCGAGAAGCCCAAATACCGATGGTATAGATATCACCAATACCAAAAATGTAACCATAAGTAATTGCCGTATTTCTACCGGAGATGATGCTATTTGCATCAAAAACAAATCCAAAGTACCTGTTGAAGAGAACAACATCCTTAAAAATAAGATTACAGAAAATATTACCGTTACCAATTGCTTTTTAGAGAGTGACGATGCAGCTTTAAAACTGGGTACCGGTTCCGGGAACCTAACCCGTAATTGTACCTTTAGCGATATCCAAATTACCAATACCCGTTACGGGATGGCTCTTTTTATGATGGACGGAGGTACCTATAGCGATATCACGTTTAAGGACATTTCCATTGAAACCGGAGGGCGCCAGAAAGATGCGTATGCCTTGTTTATGGATATTCACCAACGAACCGAAGAATCACCTCCGGGAGAAATTACCAATATCTCTTTTGAGAATATTGATATCACCACTAACGGACTCCTTTACATTTCCGGTCACCCCGAACAGAACATTGGCAGGGTTGCCATAAAGAACATGAAAGTTCGTGTACCTTTTGCCGATAATACAGTTGCAGAAAACTGGAAAAAACCCAAAGGGAATAAAAAGATCAAACAATGGGCGGGAACTGCGAATTATGTGCAGGCTCCCGGCACATTCATTGTTGCACATACAGATCATGTAACTATGAATAACATGCATATAGTGCATGAAGAAGGTGCTATGGAAAGGCATGCCCTGTACTTTGTAGATGTGCAAAAAGCAGATACTGTAAATATTAGGGGGAATGCCCTTTACAAAGAAACATTTATGTACCAAATAGCGGAATAATGAGAACCTGCCTTTCCTTTTTAGTAATCGTATTATTTTTTATAGCGCAGGCCTGTGCCCAGAAAGAAGTGCTCGTTCTTAAAGAAAGTTATAAAGACCGAATCAAAACATCATTGCAACATGCCATTGACCATGCAGGAGAAACTGTTTTGAACAGAGAAGGCAGGGCAAGGGGAGATTATGAGCTTATTTCAGGGAAATGGCTTGAATATGAACCGGCATGGCACACCGGCCAGATCATACAGGGGCTGCTGGAAGCGTATAAGGTGACTGGTAATGAAAAGGCACTTACCCATGCGGTAAGAGCCGGAAAGTGGTGGGCAGGATTACAATTTCCAGAGGGGCATACACTGGAGGGATATATGAATGCCGTACATGGAGCTTCCGTAGGAAACCTTATCAATACCACTACCATAACCGATGGTACTCCGGGGCTGTTTATGCTCAGTGAAGTAACGGGTGATAAAACGTATGCGCAGGTAGCATCATCCGCCGGCAAATGGATATTAGAGTATCTGTATCTTCCTGAACACCGACTCAGTTACAATATTGTAGACCCGGTTTCCGGGGAAATATGGAAAGATAAAAGTCCGCATAAGCAACATCAACAAGGTACTGTTACCATCAAAATGGTAGCAAGACCCAACGCAGAGGGATATTTGTGGAAAGACATGTATGAATTTCTGGGTGAAGACCGCTATAAACAGGCTTTTCTTGAAATTTGTGACGGACTGGTAGAGAGTCAGTCCCAAAACGGTTTCTGGATGGATTTTGAACCCAATGATCCGAAAACCGGAAAAATACATGCGCGTTTTAATACCTGGAACGCAGAAGCGCTTCTCGAAGCATATACCCTTACCGGCATAAAAAAATATCGGGAGGCCGCTACCAGAACTGCGGTGGGGCTTACCACTCTGCAACAGGACAACGGCGTGATCTATTATATTAGTTATGCCGACGGGACATTTGATGAACGTTCTCCCTGTGGTTCCGGCACTTCATTTGCAGGCATATTATGGCTGCGGCTTTTTGAGCTCGGAGATACCCGTTTTGGACCCCACATTAAAAAAGCACTGGATTTCACTCTGAAAAATCAGTTTTCAGAAACACATCAGGACGAAAATCTGGCAGGAGGCTATTTTGAGATACGCCAGAAATCCAATAGCAAAGGGCGCATGAAAATACTGGTACGCGATATCGCTACCGCTTTCGGGCTCCGGTTTTTAAGCAATGTATACCAAAATGCTTTTGCGCCATGAAGAAACTTTTTTTTCTGGGTATTCTCATGATCCTGTCTGGGTGTTTAACTCCCCAAAGCAAAAATAAAAAGTTCACGCCGGAGGTTGCACGGGAACAGGCATTTCAGGCATGGAACGATACGTTACCCGAAATCCTTAAAAAAATAGTTCCTCCCGTATTTAAAGATACCGTATATCTTATTTCAGATACCCTAAACTTCAGAGAAAAGCTAAATACCACCATTCAGGAAGCTTCTCAAAATGGCGGGGGTGTTGTAAAAGTACTTCCCGGCACTTATTTTGTGAAAGGCCCAATACGTATGAAGTCAGATGTAAATCTTAAGTTGAGTGAAGGTGCACAATTAGTGTTTTCTGCCCACCCAGATGATTATCTTCCCGTGGTAAAAACACGCTGGGAAGGTACATTTTGTCTCAATTATTCCCCACTTATTTATGCTCTGGGAGAAAAAAATATCGCTATTACCGGAAAAGGAAGTATACACGGGCAGGCAGCTTCGTTTTTTCACAGCTGGAAACAAAAGCAAAAAAATGATAAAAAGCGACTTCGTAAAATGGGAAATGACCAGATACCCCTTGAAGAACGCGTTTTTGGAAAAGGACATTTTCTCAGGCCGTCCGGTATAGAGTTTATAGAGTGTCGCAACATTCTTTTAGAAGATTTTCAAATAAAAGAGAGCCCGTTTTGGACCATTCACCCGGTATTGAGTGAAAATATTACCATACGAAAACTCCGTATCGATGCCGGAACGACCAATGACGATGGTATTGATCCCGACAGTTGTAAAAATGTACTCATTGAGAACTGCCATATTACCACACATGATGACTGCGTAGCCATAAAAGCCGGGCGCGACCAAGATGGCTGGCAATATCCGGGATCTTCGAATATAGTAGTTCGCAACAATACGTTTCGTACCAAAGTAGGGAGTGGGTTTTGTATAGGTTCCGAAATGTCTGGTGGCGTGCACAATATTTTTGTAGAAAACAATACCATTGTTAGTAATAAACACGCCTTCAACTTTAAAAGTAATCCTGATCGTGGCGGATTTATGAAGCACTTATATATGCGCAATATGCAAATTGACAGTGCCCGGTACGGCCTTGCATTCACTACTGATTACAAAGGGTGGCGAGGCAACAATTATCCTACCGCTTATTCCGATTTTTTTATTGAGAACATCACCTTCAATTCAGTAGGAGAGGTTCCCGTGAGTATTACCGGTTTAGCGCAGAAACCCATTGAGCGGGTATATATTCACAGGCTTACTGTTAAAAAAACAGATAGCGCTTTAAAAAAGATACACACAAAAGATGTTTTGTTAGATCATGTAATTATTAATGGTGAAAAAATAGACCCATGAACCGGCACACCCTATCGCTTTTTCTTTTTTTAATAACCCCGTTTTTATGGGCGCAGCAACCTGTGGCCGGAGGGCTCCAGGCAGATAAAACACTCATTATAACTCCTGAAGGGATCGTTAATGAGAACCCCTTAACGTCCAAAAAACTAGGGTACAAATTATTGGACGACCCTAATTTTGATTATGAAATAGCACCCCGGTTGCCGGAGGATATACACTGGATTGCCGGTTTTAACCTCCCATTTAAAGAAGGTGCCACCACCAATCTTTTCTTTTATGACAGCTGGGTAGGTACTTCCAAAAACATACGTACCAATGCCCGCAAGCGAAAATTCCCCAACGACATTACCCGCCTCGTAAAATCAAATGCCTATCATATCGCCATACAGCGGGAATTTATGGTTGAAAATGAAACCTATATGCTGGTGATTTCTCCTAAGAAGCAAAAAGTAATCATTGAATTGCCTGAATCCATCTTTAAAACCAACCGTGTACTTACGTATGATATGGATGCCTGGGAAGCCAAATTTATACACATAGTTATACCTCCCGAAGAGCATACCGTAGTAATGTGGGACGAAGAAAATACGCGTAGCACCCTTCCTTTAAAAGAGAACTGGCAATTTGTATATAGAAAGAAGAGAGAACCGGGAGATGTAACTGACTGGTTTGCAAATAACCCCTTCAAAAAAGGAAAAGAAACCATTCAAACCGTAAGCGTACCCCATGTGTTTGAGTATTATTCCCATTTTGATAACAGGAACTTTAAAGATACCCTGGATATTACCGAAATGTATGCCCGCGGAACCGGTTGGTACCGTATAGAATTCCCGGCAGATGCTTCCTGGAAAGAGAAATATGTAAAACTTGATTTTCTGGGTGCCAATACCCGAACCGATGTATGGCTCAATGGGGTGTATCTGCGTAAACACGAAAACGGATATACCGGTTTTCATCACGGGATCGTAGAGCATCTCCGCTATGACCAACCCAATGAATTGATCGTTAGAGTAGATAACCGTTACCATAAAGAATACCTGCCCCATACGGCCGACTACAATGCACAGGGAGGGCTCTACAGAGAAGTGCGTGTACAGGCACAGCACAAAAGCTTTGTAAAAGATGTGTTTATAACCACTCCCAAAGTATCTCCCGTAAATGCAGACGTACAGGTAGCACTGACCCTTCGCAATATGAGCTGGAAAAACGCCCGTTACCGGGTACGTACCAATCTGGTAAATCCGTATAACGAAATAATAGCATCTTCCATACAATCCATTACCTTACCTGCTACTTCTAAAACATTTTCTCTGCAAAAAGAATTTAACAACATTAAAAACCCGATGCTTTGGGGGCCGGATCATCCCCATCTGTATAAAGTAGTAGTTAGTCTTACAGATGAGCAGGGAGTTACTATAGACCAGACAAGTGATCACTTTGGCATGCGTTTTTTTCACTTTGATAAAGATGAAGGCTTTTTTCTAAATGGAGAGCCGTTAAAGCTTCACGGCGTAAACGTTCATCAGGACAACTACCGGCAGGGGTGGGCCATAGACAGTATTTCGCGAAAAAAAGACTATCTTCTTATGAAAGCCATGGGTGTGAATTTTATTCGTATGGCCCATTATCCGCATCATCCGCATGCTTTACATCTGGCCGACTCTCTGGGTATGATGGTTTGGGAAGAGATTCCCGTAGTAAATTCTGTAGGAGAGGCCGCATTTATTAAAAACGTAGAAAAAACCACCAGAGCCATGGTGCTCAGGGATAGAAACCATCCCTCAGTTATTATGTGGGGCGTAGGCAATGAATACTATAGAGAATACCTTACCGACGAAGTAATTGACTGGTCCTTAAAATCTACCAAAGCAGCTATTGAGGTGGTAAAAGAATTTGATACCACCCGCCCAACCGTTATGGCACAGAACGACCTTAAAGATGATAAAGCCATGTCACTAGTAGATTTGCAGGGGCGTAATAAATACATTGGCTGGTATACCGGTGGTAGCGCCTACCGCGGACTCACCCAACCGGAAGAGATAGTACAATCACTGCAATACGACCGTGAGGAACATCCCGAATGGAAGATTATAGTCTCCGAGTACGGCGCCGAGGGCAAATACGGATATCATGTGAATGATCCGCAACGTTTTGATCATTCCGAAACCTATCAGCTACACTTTCATAAAACCTATTGGCAGTTTATTAAAAAAACCAGGTGGATAGCCGGAAGTACCCTTTGGAATATGTTTGATTTTGTAAGCTTTGCCAAAGTAGGGAATATACCTCATATTAACCAAAAAGGGGTGATGACCTACCACCGGAAGCCCAAATCCCTTTATTACTACTATCAAAGTCAGTGGACTGAAAAGCCTATGGTATACATAAACAGTCATACCCATCTGCATCGTACAGGGAATCCTTCCCAAAAACAAACCATAGAAGTTTTTAGTAATTGTGATACCGTTACCCTGTATGTAAACAATACCAAAGCAGGTACCTTATCTCAACAGGAAGAATGGATATGGCAGGTACCCTTAAAATTAGGGTTTAACTTTTTAAAAGCCGTAGGTACCAAAGACGGACAAACAGTAGTCACTACACTCAAAATACATTTTTCCAATGAGGTAGCTGTTGAAAAGAAAGTACAGGGGAATGACTCAGATTAGCGCAAAGTTTTATATTTATAGTGTTACAATTCTAAAAAAGAAGGTTTGAGAAACCAACAAAATGTACTTAAGAATTTTGGGTTGGTAGCGGGTCCTGCCCTTTTTATATATATCATCTTCTTTTTTCATCCCGAAGGTCTTTCAAAAGAAGCCAATGCCGTATTGGCTTCTACAGTTTGGATTGCTATCTGGTGGACATTAGAAGTGGTTCCCATTGCGGTAACAGCTTTGTTGCCGGTAGTACTTTTTCCGCTTACGGGAGCGCTAGACCTCAGTGCCACCACCGCCAGCTATGGTCACAAATTTGTTTTTCTGTTTATAGGAGGGTTCATTTTAGCCATAGCTATAGAGAAATGGAACCTGCACCGCCGTATGGCCCTTACCATTATTAACTTCATAGGAACCGGTGTAAGCAGTATTATCCTGGGTTTTATGGTGGCTACGGCCTTCTTATCTATGTGGATATCCAATACGGCTACCGCCGTTATGATGATGCCTATTGGTATGGCCATTGTAAAACAGTTAAAGGACAATCCCGCGACCCCGGAAAATGAAACTCGTATTTTCGGGAAAGCACTCATGCTGGCTATTGGGTATTCTGCTTCCATAGGCGGGGTAGCTACCCTTATTGGTACACCTCCCAATCTCGTACTCTCAGGAATCCTCTCAGATACGTATGGTATTGAAATATCATTTATGGACTGGATGAAATTCGGACTCCCCATAAGTCTTTTACTTTTGGGTATTTGCTGGTGGTACCTTACGCGTAAAGCATTTCGGTTACAGAAAAAAAAGTTTCCCGGCGGGAGGGCAGAGATCAAAAGATTATTAAAAACGCTGGGCCGTATTTCTTTTGAAGAGAAACTGGTGCTGCTGGTATTTAGCCTTACGGCACTTTGCTGGATGTTGCGTAGTTATCTGATCAAACCGTTTATTCCCGCAATTGATGATACCATAATAGCCGTTTTTTTTGCAGTTACTTTGTTTTTACTCCCTGCGGGAAAGAAAAATAAAGGAAAATTGCTCAAATGGGATGAAGCCGTAAAACTCCCCTGGGGCATATTGCTTTTATACGGCGGCGGACTTTCACTGGCTTCGGGTTTTTCAGAAACGGGGCTGGCAGAATGGATTGGTATGCAACTCACCACTATTAAAGGAGTTTCTTTGCTGATACTGATACTTATTTTAGTCACTGCCGTAAACTTCCTGACCGAAGTTACTTCAAATCTGGCAACCACTTCCATGCTTTTACCGGTGATTGTTCCGGTGGCTTTTATTTTTGACGCGCACCCGTATGTGCTTATGGTAGGAGTTACCATAGCTGCTTCCTGTGCTTTTATGCTTCCGGTAGCAACCCCTCCCAATGCTATCGTTTTTGGTTCGGGGTATCTCCGTATTCCGGATATGTTACAAAAAGGCGTATGGATGAATGTGATATCCATATTAATAATTACACTGGCTACCTACTATCTGCTTCCGTTTATCTGGGATTTTGACCCGCATACCTTTCCGGAAACCTTAAAAAAGTAAATGTATGCTCACCGGTTTTCCACTTCTTCTCTGTATTCTCGCTTCCATTTTATTAATAGTGGTTCTTACTTCCCGGTATAAGTTTCATCCGTTTCTGGCGCTGGTAATAGCGTGTTTTTTTCTGGGGATCTGCAGCGGGATGTCGTTTCCCGTATTGTTGCGATCCATGCAGGAAGGATTTGGGGGGCTTATGGCTTCCATAGGGCTTATTGTAATATTTGGGAGCGTAATCGGGGTTTTTCTGGAGAAGTCCGGAGGAGCCTTGCAGATTGCACGTTATATTATTCAGCTTTCAGGAAAAAAAAAGAACCCTCTCTGCCATTTCCGTTATTGGAGCAGTAGTGAGTGTACCCGTATTTTGCGACAGTGGTTTCATCTTATTATCCGGCCGTCACAAAGCCAGCCTTAGTCTGGCACTGGCTACCGGTCTTTATACTACGCACACCCTGATTCCTCCTACTCCTGGCCCTATAGCCGCAGCGGGAAACCTGAATGCCTCACAACATCTGGGGATGGTTATTCTTATAGGGATCATCATTAGTATTCCCGTATTGCTCACCTTACAATGGTTATCCGGAAAACTGGGAAAACAGGTAGAACTGGTATCAGAAGAAAACGATACTTCTAAAAACGTAAATGAAAGTGTACCCTCGGTATTTAAATCCCTCTTGCCCCTGGTACCGCCTATAATATTGATTGCTGCAGGTACGCTGGCTCCTTTTTTAGGATATGAAAAACCCTGGCTCTCTTTTTTAAGCACCCCGGTGACCGCCATTTTTCTGGGAGCTTTGGTGGCTATGCTGGTTTTTAAAGCCAAAAGTTACAGAAGACTATACCCAATGGTTTACACAGGCAATTAAAGTGGCCGGACCTATACTTATTATCACAGCTGCCGGAGGTGCTTTGGTGGCGTATTAAAAGCAACGCCGCTTGAGTTTGCACTGGCCGTAATGGCCATAGGCGGGGGTGCCATGATGGTATCTCACTACAATGACAGTTATTTCTGAGTAGTGTCTCAATTTAGTGGTATGTCCTCCCGGGATACCTACTGTACCTTTTCATTGCTTACTGTAGTTCAGGGACTCACGGTACTGCTTTGCACCCTGCTCATCTGGTTCTTATTTGTATAAGTATCAGTTGCCAAAAGCACAGGCAATAGCATGTTCCACGCCGCGAAGTTCAGCAAGGCCTTTAAGCCTTCCAATAGCCGTATATCCGGGATTTGTTTTTTTATGGAGATCATCCAGAAGCTGGTGCCCGTGATCAGGCCGCATGGGGAGTGACTTTTTTTGTCCCTGTTGTAATTGAAAAAATGCTTTTACTACCTTGTACATAGGTACATCACCTTCCAGATGACCGGCTTCATGAAAATTTCCCTCATCGTCCCGAAGGGTACTTCGCAGGTGCACAAAATGAATGCGGTGCCCAAAGTCACGTATCATTTGAAGAAGGTCATTATCTGCCCGTACACCCAGAGAACCGGTGCAAAAAGTTATACCGTTATGTACATTATCCGTTTGCATGAGAATACGTTTCAGATCACTGGCCGTACTCACAACCCTGGGCAATCCAAAAATAGGAAAAGGAGGGTCATCCGGATGAATCGCCATACGAACGTTGTTGTTGGCAGCTACCGGAACAATAGCATCCAGAAAGTATTGCAGGTGCTTTGCCAGTGTCCCGGAATCTATATGCTGATACGTATCGAGTACGTCTTGAAACTGTTGGATGGTATAGCCTTCCTCTGCCCCCGGCAATCCGGCAATTATGGTACGTGTAAGCGTTTCTTTTTCTTTCTCTGACAGACGCTGATAATAAGCGTTTCCCAGAGAAAGCTGTTGGGGTGTATAGGTTTGTTCTGCTCCGGGTCTCTTTAAAATAAAACAGTCAAATGCTACCAGCGCCTGTATTTCAAACCGGAGGGCCTTTCCCCTGTTTCCCAGCTCGTAATAAAGATCGGTACGGGTCCAGTCCAGTCCAGGCATAAAATTGTAGCAGATGGTGTGTATCCCTTCAGCGGCCAGGTTTTCAATACTTTGCTGATAATTTTTTATATACGTTTCATAAGCGCCTTTTTGGGTTTTGATCGCTTCATGAACAGGAATACTTTCTACTACAGACCATGTGAGCCCTACTTCTTCTATACATTGTTTTCTTTTTCGTATTTCTTCCCGTGGCCAGATCTCTCCGTTTGGAATGTGGTGCAGGGCACTTACCACTCCCGTGGCTCCGGCCTGTTTTATATCTAAGAGGCTTACCGGGTCTTTGGGCCCGTACCAGCGCATGGTTTGTTCAAACAATAGCATACTATATATTTTAATTACACCCCGGAATAGGCATTAAATCCTCCGTCAATAGGAATCACGGTTCCGGTTACAAATTGGGAGGCTTCTGTACAAAGCCAGTGGATGGCTCCAAAGAGTTCTTCAGGTTGCCCGAAACGTCCCATAGGGGTCTGATTTATAATTTGCTGCCCTCTTTGGGTGAGACTTCCATCCGGTTGTGTGAGGAGCGTACGGTTTTGTTCAGTAAGGAAAAAGCCGGGCGCAATGGCGTTTACCCGCATACCTTCACCGTATTTTTGGCAAAACTCAATGGCCAGCCATTGCGTGAGATTATCAATAGCTGCTTTGGCCGATGCGTAGCCCATCACCCGGGTAAGAGGGCGGGCCGCCGCCATAGAGGAGATGTTGATAATACTGCCTTTTTTTTCTTTTAGGAAAAGGGGCAACAACGTTTTTACCGGTAAAAAAGTACCCATGTAATTGAGCTCTATTACTTTTTGAAGTGCTTCGGTATCACTATTTAGAATGCTCTGTTCCGGCATAACCACGGCTCCAGCCATATTTCCGCCAGCGGCATTGAGCAGTACATCTATATACCCAAACTGTTGCTGTAACTGTTGACAAACGGTTTGCAGCGCATCCTCATTCGTAACATCGGCAATAACGGCATGGGCAACGCCTCCGTGGTCTTTTATAGATTGAACGAGTTGGTTGGTTTTAACAGTATCGCGTCCGAGGGCAATTACCACAGCTTCCTGCTCTGCTAAGTAGTGAGATATGGCCGTACCTAACACCCCGGTAGCCCCACTCACAACTACTTTTTTATTTTTAAGAGAAAACAGGTGATTCATAACAGTTGTTTTTAAGTATTAAAGTGATATACCTCGTTTCCAGGGTATAAAATCGTCTTGATGGAGTTTCTGAGCTTTAGTGCGTAGCTCTCCACTGGCCACTTTTACTATAAAATCAAGTAATTTTTCGCCGGCCTGTGCAATATTTTCACCCCCTGTAATGATAGCTCCGGTATCAACATCTATAATATCAGGCATACGTTTTGCCAGTTCAGAGTTGGAAGCAATTTTTATGACCGGAGCAATCGGATTTCCGGTTGGGGTTCCCAGTCCGGTAGTAAATAAAATAATAGTAGCTCCAGATCCTGCCAGTGCCGTAGTACTCTCTACATCGTTTCCGGGAGTACAAAGCAAATTGAGTCCGGGTTTTGTGGCTGTTTCGGCATAATCCAACACATCGGTAACCGGAGAAGTTCCTCCTTTTTTAGCAGCACCTGCACTTTTCATAGCATCTGTGATAAGTCCGTCTTTAATATTACCCGGGCTGGGATTCATATCAAATCCTGATCCTGCCGCTTCCGCAGAACGTGCGTAAGTGCGCATAAGCTGTATAAACTTTTGCGAAATAGCCTTATGGGTGCAACGATTAATAAGTTCCTGCTCTACACCGCAAAGTTCGGGAAATTCTGCGAGCAGGGTAGTGCCTCCCAGAGAGGCTATGATATCTGATACATGGCCTACAGCGGGGTTGGCAGAGATCCCGGAAAACCCGTCAGACCCTCCACATTCCAGTCCTATGGTGAGTTTGTTAAGCGGAGCAGGACTTCTTTGAAGTTTGTTGACTTCCATAAGGCCCGTAAAAGTTTGTTTGATAGCTTTAGACAATAACTGTGCTTCTGTACCCTCCTGTTGTTGCTCCAGTATAAACAGGGGTTTTTGAAAATCGGGATTTTTTTCCTGAAGTTTTTCCTGTAAAATATGTATTTGAGCATTCTGGCACCCCAGGCTCAATACGGTGGCCCCGGCTACGTTAGGATTGTGAAGATATCCGGCAATAAGACTGCAGAGCATTTCGGCATCTTCGCGAGTACCTCCACACCCTCCCTGATGGGTGAGGAATTTAATGCCGTCAACATTCGGGAAAAGACGCTCCGAAAAAGCAGTATCATCTTCAGGCATAATAGTTTCTATATCAATGGATCGTCCTTCACGATACAATTGTGCCATTTGCTGCACGTATTTTTTATACCGATTGGGGCGCAGGAACCCTAATTCTTCCAGAAACGCCTCTTTCATAACTTCTACGTTCCTGTTTTCACAAAATACCAGTGGAATCACCAGCCAGTAGTTGGCCGTACCCACCTGCCCGTCTGCACGGTGATATCCCAGGAAAGTTCTGGAGGCCCATTGGGGTACCTGAAGTGCTTCCCAGGAGGCAGTGGTGGTTTTTTCAGAAAAGCTATGAGCCTTATGTGAAACGTTGTGCGTAGTAAGAGCACTCCCTTTTTCAATAGTTTCGGAAGCGATTCCCACCAGTGTACCGTACATAATAACAGGATCGCCTTTTTTTATTTCTGCTTCGGTAAATTTGTGTTTGGCACGTATGGTTTCTGCTACCGGTATCGAAGTACCATTATATTCCAAAGGCTCGTTCTTTGCCAGATCTGTTAAGGCAACAAACACATTGTCATCAGGGTGTATTTTAAGAATTTTATGAGCCATTAAAAAATAAAATTAGTATATTGCGCAATCGATTGCACAAGTTACATAAAAAAGTATAACTTACCATATAAAAACATAAAATTTGAAAATCGGTATCTTTAATCAAAGGCTTGCACAGATATGAAAAAACGTATCATAACTCTTGGTGAAGTACTCATGCGGTTAACGGCGCCCAATAATAAGCGGTTTGTGCAGGCTACGAATTATGAAGCATTTTTTGGAGGAGCCGAAGCCAATGTAGCCGTTTCTTTGTCACATTTTGGGTTAGCTACTACGCATGTTACTGCATTTCCGGCACATGATATTGGAAAAAGTGCAGGGCAATACCTCCGATCTCATGGAGTGGATACCTCTCATATATACTTTACTGAAAAAGGCCGAATGGGTCTGTACTTTCTTGAAAAGGGAACCATGCAGCGGGCCTCCCGAATTATTTATGACCGGTTTGAATCTTCCTTTTCTCATATAGACCCCAATGTCTTTAACTGGGATATCATTTTTAAAGATGCCCACTGGTTACACTGGTCCGGTATAACCCCGGCACTTTCCCAATCGGCTGCTGTGCTGTGTAGAACAGCAATACACAAAGCCAAAGAATTCGGACTAACGGTAAGCGGTGATATTAACTACCGGCGCAACCTCTGGCAATATGGAAAGCAGCCTCATGAAGTCATACCGGAGCTGATACAAAAAACCGATGTGGTCATTGCCGGGCTTTCCGATTTCAGGAACTGCCTGGAGATTAATAAAGAAGATTTTGAAGCTGCCTGCCTCAACGCGGTAAGCAAATATCCCCACATACACACCTTTGCTACCACGCATAGGATTTCTCTTTCCGCTACTCATAATAAACTCTCAGCAGTTATGTGGAAAGCTCAAAAAATGTATACTTCAAAAATATATGAACTTCCGGCTATTACAGATCGTATTGGCGGGGGAGATGCTTTTATGGCAGGGCTTATTTACGGATTGCTTTACAGAGAACCGCAGCAGGCACTTGATTTTGCCATAGCGGCTTCAGTATTAAAACACGGGATACCGGGAGATGCCAGTCTGGTAACCGTAGAAGAAACAGACCGGTTGGTTACCGGTGAAAATACCGGCAGACTTTTAAGATAAGCTATTGAAAAAAGAACAGATCATACAGGCAATGGAACAAACCGGACTCATTCCGGTATTTAGCCATGCTGATGTAGAAACTGTAAAAAATGTACTGGATTGTGCTTATGAAGCAGGCATCCGGGTGTTTGAATTTACCAATCGTACAGAGAATGCTGTAGAAGTCTTTACCGAACTGGCCCGGTATAAACAAAAGTATCCAGATATGATATTGGGTACAGGTACCGTATTTGACGAAGAAACTGCCATCCGGTTTTACAAGGCAGGTGCACAGTTCCTGGTTTCTCCTGCCTGCATACCTGAAATAGCACATCTGGCGAATAAAAAAGATATATTGTACATCCCCGGATGCGGCACGGTAACCGAAGTTTTTGAGGCTTTGAAAATGGGGGCTTCTCTCATAAAAATATTCCCTGCGAATGTGCTGGGCCCGGCATTTGCCAAAGCTGTAAAATCAGTATTACCTCAGGTAAAAATAATGCCTACCGGTGGTGTTCTGCCCAATGCAGAAAACCTGCAATTGTGGTTTTCTTCCGGAGTGAGTTGCGTAGGTATGGGATCCCAACTCTTTGATAAAAACCTGGTACAAAACAGAAATTACGAAATGCTCACGCATTCTATACAAGACACACTGCAAATCGTGAAAACCATACGCTCATAAATGGTATTCAGAAAGTACATATTCGTTTTGGGATTGCTATTGCTTTTTTCCTGTCGTCATGAAAAAGCCGAGAAAGTATTACGCCTGGCTCATGGGTTAGATACGCACCACCCGGTGCATAAAGCAATGGTGTACCTGGGAGAGAGACTGGCAGAAAAATCAGAAGGAAAACTTACCGTAAAGATCTACCCCGGCGGGCAATTGGGTGCTGAAAGGGAATGCCTGGAACTTCTGCAGATTGGCAGTCTTGATATTACCAAAGTATCTGCTGCGGTTTTAGAAAACTTTGTTGCCGATTATAAGCTGTTGAGTATCCCTTATATTTTTAGAGATAAGGCCCATTCACACGCCATGTATGATAGTGAAGTAGGAAAAGAATTTCTGCTGAAAGGAACCCCTTTTAGATTGCGGGGCCTGTGTTTTTACGATGCCGGTAGTCGTAGTTTTTACACCAAAGAGCGGCCTGTACACACACCGGAAGACCTATCAGGATTAAAAATACGGGTACAAAAGAGTAATATGGCAGTTGCTATGGTTCAGTTGCTGGGCGGCTCGCCAACCCCTATTTCATGGGGAGAATTATATACGGCCCTTCAGCAGGGAGTAGTAGATGGCGCAGAGAATAACTTACCCAGTTTTTATTCGTCAAAACACTACGAAGTGTGTCGTTATTACAGTTTTGATGAGCATACGGCAGTTCCGGATATTTTATTGATAGGTACCGAGAGCTGGAACCGTTTATCTCCCGAAGAGCAAGATTGGTTAGCGTCTGCCGCGCAGGAGTCGGCTTTATTTCAGCGAAAAGTATGGGCCGAAGCCGAAGCAGCTTCCTTAAAAGCCATACAGGAAGCAGGTGTAGAAGTAAATTACCCTGATAAAGCTGCCTTTGCTTTAAAAACAAAAGACATAGAAAACCTGTTTAAAGATAATGAGGAAGCACAGCGCCTTATAAAAGCGATTAAAAATATAGAATAATGCGAAAAACCATTGACAAATGGCTTGAAGTACTGCTTATTACCATTTTACTGGTCATGCTACTGGCGGTAATGTGGCAGGTGTTCTCGCGGTATCTTTTAAGTGCTCCCAGTACCATGACAGATGAAGTGGCGAGTTATGCACTTATCTGGCTGGGGCTGTTTGGTGCGGCGTATGCCACCGGTAAAGAGTTGCACCTGGCTATTGACCTTTTGCCTGTACGGCTTATACAAAAAGCACCGGTTTTCTTCTCGGCCGTCATTGCCGTCGCTGTAATATTCTTTGCCTTTACCGTAATGGTCATAGGCGGGGCAAGACTCTGTTGGATAACGTATGTATTGAACCAGCGTTCGGCTGCCCTTGAAGTGCCTTTGGCTTTTATTTACACGGCAGTACCCGTTAGCGGACTCCTTATTGTGTATTACAGTCTGGACACCTTTTTAAAAAAACGAAGTATTCTTAAAAAAAATGCCCATGGGTTATACGGAAGCACTGATACTGGTTCTTAGCTTTCTGGTCTTTCTTTCCATGAGAGTGCCTATTGCTTACAGCATAGGCTTATCTGCTTTGTTAACCCTGTTAGTATCCATGCCCTTTTTACCCTCCGTTACCACCCTGGCACAACGTATGGCGACCTCACTGGACAGTTTTGCCCTGCTGGCTATACCTTTTTTTATACTGGCGGGGCAGGTAATGAACAGTGGGGGGATAGCGCGCAGGCTTATAGATTTTGCCAAAGCCGTAGTGGGGCCTCTACCGGGCGGGCTCGCTTTTGTAAATATTATTGCCTGTATGCTTTTTGGGGCTATTTCCGGTTCGGCAGTAGCCGCAGCTTCAGCCATTGGCGGTTTTATGAACCCCATGATGGAAAAAGAAGGGTATGACAAATCGTTTAGCGCCGCCGTAAATATTACCAGTGCCACTACAGGGCTCATTATCCCGCCCAGTAATATTCTTATCATTTACTCACTGGCCAGTGGCGGGGTTTCTATTGCCGCCTTGTTTTTAGCCGGGTACGTTCCCGGGCTGCTTATTGGCGTAGCACTTATGCTGGTAGCTGCCGTCTATGCGTATCTGAAAAAATATCCCACCGAAAGAGCAGTGGGGTTTAAAGTATTTTTGAAACGTTTTATGGCTGCTTTTCCCAGTTTATTACTCCTCGTAGTAGTTATGGGAGGAATTGTAGGTGGTATTTTTACGGCTACCGAAGCCTCTGCCGTTGCTGTCGTCTATACCTTTATACTGGCAGCTTTCTATAAAGAGATTACCTTAAAACACATTCCTTCTATTTTGCTGGAAACCGTTAAAACTACCGCCATTGTAATGCTGCTTATTGCCACGTCGGTCGCGATGTCCTGGGTAATGTCCTACGAAAATATTCCGCAGGAAATTAGTACCGCTTTACTAGCTATAAGTGATAACCCCATAGTGATCCTTATCATTATCAATCTTATTTTACTCTTTGTAGGTATATTTATGGATATGACCCCCGCGGTGCTCATTTTTACTCCTATTTTTCTTCCCATTGTTACCGATATAGGTATTGACCCCATTCACTTTGGTATCATTATGATCCTTAATCTTTGTATAGGCCTTTGTACCCCTCCTGTTGGTTCTGTACTTTTTGTAGGTTGTGGTGTGGCCGGGTTGAGCATTCAGAAGGTATTAAAACCTTTGCTTCCCCTTTTTCTCATGATGTTAATAGTATTGATATTAGTTACCTATATTCCGGGGTTAAGTCTCTGGCTTCCAAATATTTTTGGTTTTTAAGTGTCCATAGATACATTACCGCTTTAAAAGTGTTAAAGCTTTCACAGTCTGCGTTAAAATCGTTTTCAGGCACGGTTTACTGCACAATTTATTTTAAATTTATTGGCTAATGCTAACCAAAAATTTCAGAAATGAGTCGTAATTTTTTAAAGATGACCGCCTGGGCATTCGTCTTCCTTTTGTATATGCCCGATGCTTCGGCACAGCGCAAAAAATCTAAAACACAATCTCCCGTTTATCCTCAGGAACTGTATGAAGGTATTCAGTATCGTGAGTTGGGTCCTTTTCGTGGAGGCCGCTCGGCAGCAGTTACAGGAGTACCGGGAAAACCCAATCTCTTTTATTTTGGTGCTACCGGTGGCGGGGTTTGGAAAACCGAAGATGGCGGGCGCATATGGGAAAACATATCTGACGGCTATTTTGGAGGCTCAGTAGGTGCTATTACCGTAGCACAAAGCGACCATAATGTTTTGTATGTAGGGGGTGGAGAAGTTACTGTACGGGGAAATGTTTCTTCGGGCTATGGTATCTGGAAAAGTGAAGATGCCGGTAAAACATGGACGAGTGCCGGACTGGAAAAATCCCGTCATGTACCGCGTATTGTAGTACACCCGGCCGATTATAACACCGTGTATGCCGCCGTATTAGGCGATATTTATAAGCCTACTCAGGAGAGAGGTGTTTATAAAAGTACCGATGGTGGAAAGACCTGGCGAAAAACTTTATTTGTAAATGACGGGGCCGGTGCCGTAGATCTTGTTATAGACCCCAATAATCCCCGAATATTGTATGCAGCCACCTGGCGAGTACAGCGTACACCTTATAGCCTTAGTAGCGGTGGCGAGGGTTCTGCACTCTGGAAAAGTACCGATAGTGGTGAAACGTGGACAGAGATCTCCACTCATGATGGTTTTCCCAAAGGCACCTTAGGTATTATTGGGGTTACCGTATCTCCTGTAAATTCAGAACGAGTATGGGCCATAGTAGAGCATAAAGAAAAAGGAGGCGTATATCGCAGTGAGAACGGTGGTAAAACGTGGAAACAAACCAACAATAGCCGTAGCCTTAGGCAACGGGCATGGTACTACACCCGTATTTATGCCGATACTCAGGATGAAGATGTAGTGTATGTAATGAATGTGCGTTATCATAAATCTAAAGATGGCGGAAAGAACTTCAGTGCGTTCAACGCTCCCCATGGTGACCATCATGACCTTTGGATCGCCCCCGAAAACTCAAAACGTATGGTAATTGCAGATGACGGCGGCGCACAGGTAACCTATGACGGCGGGGAGACCTGGAGTACCTATCACAACCAGCCCACCGCACAGTTTTACAGAGTAACGACCGATAATCAGTTTCCCTATCGCATTTATGTAGCCCAGCAAGACAATTCTACCTTACGCGTAAAACACCGTAGTGATGGCAGTTATATTACCGAAAAAGACTGGGAGGAAACCGCCGGAGGCGAATCGGCCCATATTGCGGTAGATCCTAAAGATAATGATATCGTGTATGGAGGCAGTTACGGGGGCTTCCTTACCCGTGTAAATCATAAAACAGGAACCACCCGTGCCATTAACGTATGGCCAGACAATCCTATGGGCTATGGTGCCGAAGGGATGAAGTACCGTTTTCAATGGAATTTTCCAATTATTTTCTCAAAACACGATCCCAACAAACTATACACCTTCTCCAACCACGTACATCTAAGTACCAACGAAGGCCAAAGTTGGGAAGTATTAAGTCCGGATCTTACCCGTAACGATCCCGAAAAATTAAAATCTTCCGGAGGCCCCATCACACAAGACAATACAGGAGTTGAGTACTACTGTACCATTTTTGCAGCCAATGAAAGCCCTCTTAAAGAAGGTCTTTTATGGGTGGGTAGTGATGACGGCCTTGTGCATATAACCCGTGACGGTGGGAAAAACTGGGATAATGTAACCCCAAAAAACCTGCCCGAATGGAGTATGATAAACAGTATAGAACCCTCCGCTTTTGATGAAGGCACCTGTTACCTCGCAGCTACCCGTTATAAGCTGGGAGATTTTGAACCGTACCTGTATAAAACTACCGATTATGGTGCCACATGGGCCCGTATTGATACCGGTATAGACCGGGAGCATTTTACCAGAGTATTAAGAGAAGATCCCGCTCAAAAAGGGTTGCTGTATGCCGGTACAGAAACAGGTATGTATATTTCCTTTAATGACGGCCGTAAGTGGGAACCTTTCCAGCTTAACCTTCCTATTGTACCTGTTACCGATCTGGCTATAAAAGAAAACAATTTAATTGTAGCTACTCAGGGAAGAAGCCTCTGGATACTGGACGATCTTACCGTGCTGCATCAGTTGGATAAAGACATGGTAAATAAAGATTTTGTATTGTTTAAACCCAAAGACAGCTACCGTACCAAAGGAAGAGGGGGGCGCTCCTCAAAAACCCAGGGTACCAATCACTCCAATGGTGTAATTACCTATTTCTTCCTCGATCAGTATAACAAAGAAAAAGACACCATATCCTTAACTTTTAAAGATAAGAGTGGTACCGTTATTAAAGAATACAGCACGGCTGCTGAAGAAAAAGAAGATAAACTTACCGTAAAAGAAGGCAGTAACCACTTTGTCTGGAACACACGCTATAAAGGTGCAGAACAGTTAGAAGGGATGATATTATGGTGGGCTAACCTTAACGGTGCCAAAGCCGTACCGGGTACATACCGGGTAGCTCTTACTGTAAACGGGAGTACACAAGAGCATGATTTTGAAATTGTTCCCGATCCCCGTGCAGAAGTCACCGTTCAGGATATGCAAACCCAGTTTGATTTTGTAAAAGAAGTAAATGAAACCGTAGACCGGGCCCATAAATCCATAAAAAAAATACGAAAGATCAACACACAGCTCGCCGCCTTTGAGAAGCAGTATAAAGATAATGAAGCAGTAAAAGCCTTAAGAGATAGAGCAAAAGCCCTTAAAAAGCAGCTTACCGAAATAGAAGAAGCCTTATACCAAACCAAAAACCGCAGCGGGCAGGACCCCCTTAATTTCCCTATAAGGCTTACCAACAAACTAGCACATTTAAACAGCCTTGTGACCATAGACGATTTTCCGCCTACCGCACAGGATATTGCTGTAAAAAATGAGCTTACCAAAGACATACTCAGTAAACTCACAGTTTTTGATAAGTTAGTAAGTGATGAGGTAGCCGCTTTTAATAAAGAATTTAATGCAGCAGGTCTTAATTATTTGTTTGTAGAATAGGCCTTATTTGTTAAATCGCCGGAAAACCCTGAAATTTGAAGGTTTTAAAAGGTAAGTATATACCCGGGTTTTCCGGCGATCTCATTACAAGGCACTATGGCAGAGTATTACAACTATATAAAATCACTACACCTCATTTTTGTAATTACCTGGTTTGCAGGGCTTTTTTACATTCCACGTCTTTTTATATACCAGATAGAAGCCTTTCACAAACCCTCTCCCGAAAAAGAAATACTGGGAAAACAGTTAAAACTTATGGCATGGCGCCTTTGGTATATTATTACCTGGCCCTCCGCCGTATTGGCTACCCTTTTTGCTATATGGCTACTTTTTTTACAACCGGGTTGGTTAGAACAGGGATGGATGCATGTAAAACTCGCTTTTGTAGTACTGCTTATCGTGTATCATTTAAAATGCCATCAAATTCTTTGGCAATTGCAACGCGATGAGGTAAAATATACTTCCGGGTTTATGCGTATTTGGAACGAGGGGGCCACCATTATTTTATTTGCCGTAGTATTTCTCGTAATCCTTAAAAATGCCATTAGCTGGATATTTGGGGTAGTGGGCCTTCTTATATTGGCCCTACTGCTTATGCTGGGTATAAAATGGTACAAACGTGTACGAGAGCGTAAAGGGTAAGTTTTATTTTGCTATTTGTTCTATAATTTTTTTCAACTTTTCTAAATCACTTGGATCTTCTAATTTGTGTATCATTCGATGGCAGTTACTACATAATACGGCAAAGTCTTCTTTTAAATTAACTTTGAAGTTCCCAATGCCAAGTTCCGAAATAGGCTTTAGGTGATGTGTTTCGATAAAGTTTTCGCCAATGTTTCCATATACTTCTGTAAATGTCATTTTGCAAGCTTCGCAATTATAACCTTTTATTTTTTTAACTTTTTTAGACAAGTAAGAGTTTCTTTCAATTCTTTCATGTAACCTAACTTTCTTTTTCTCTATCCCATGGATATCCAACCGATCATTAAAAGAATTATCTATGTAAGTAAGATTTTCATACAATTCTAAAACTTCATAAATATCATTTTTTAGTTGAGAAGCGTTGGGTAAGTTTTCTCTTGGATAATACTTTGCAATTATATTACCTGCTTCATAATGTTTAGCATTTCGAATGTTTGAGCTCAAGTTAATTTTGGTTAAATAATCATTATCATTATAATTGATCTTAGCTCTGTAATCTTTAGCTCTTAATTTTAAAACAGATATAGCCTCTTTTTTATAGTTTTCTATAACATCGGTTACACCTTGATTTAGAGATAAATAAATGCCACTCATGTCAGATTTATAGATAAAAACTGGATAGTATCCTTTTTGAGGGCTATTTGTTATTAAAATATCTAAAATAGCAATCCATGGACATTCCGTCCAATTGCCTTTGCCTGATGAGCCAACTACTTTATATCTTGTTTTATCGGGTATTAATTCGGTAATTTGAGAGGGGAACTCCTTTCTAAATTTATTCGCAAGCCAATTTTTACCGAAAGCTTTAGATTTTTCGATTAAATAATTTTCAATAGGCTCTCTTAAAACATTATTCATTCCATGTCAACTATTCATAGATTTCTTAGATCTATCCTAGATAGTGATGATATAATTATTATACAATTAAGAGATAAATATATAAAACAATATTTTTAAGAGTTTACGGTAAAACCATAGAGTCTGTTGTTTCTTTAGCCACAAAAAAAGAGCATCCATGTGCCTCTTATAGAAAAGCAAATAATCATTATTATACTGGTAAGAGTATTTAGACAACTCCCATAATTAAAATAACCACAATGCTTATATTTGGGTGTTGGGGCAACTGTTGAAAAACAAAAACGTGAAAGCATTGATATTTATTTTTCTGATCACTATTTCGTCTTGTAACGAAACGAAAAACACTCAATCTAAATTTGATTTGCCTGAATCGGATTTTGTAATTCTACCGTTTAATAAAGACTGGTATTGGATTTTTAAAAATGTAAAATCAACTGAACTCACTCAATATGAATTGATTGAAATCGAAAAAATTTTGAATATCGCAGTCCAAGAGAATAACGAAAGACAGAGGAAATATTTACAAAAACATAATCAAGAATATCCAAAAAATACATGGACTGAAACTGGGTTTGAATTAGAACTAAAAGATAAGAAAAGACAATATGTTCCTGTAATAAACGAAAAAGGAGAAAAAGAAATATGGATTAATTTTTTCTGTAATGATTGGGAAAGCGATGATTGGAAAAAAGATTTGATGATTGTGCACGATGGAGGAAATTGTTATTTCAATATAAAAGTAAATTTGACAAATAAAACATATTCGGAATTAAGGATTAATGGATATGCTTAAAATTAATTGAAACTGTTACACAACGATGTAACCGGCATTTGCAGCCGTCGGTTCGCTGCGCTTGTGTTGGCAAGTTTTACTACATCCTAACCCCTGCCTGTCTATGACAGACGCTACTTTTTATATACATAGCCGTAAACGCGATACGCGTATAAACATCATTAACCAGCCCAATACCGGCCTTATAGATGTAGCACTGGCCGTAAAAGCCTACGTAAAGTCCGTTTTCGGTACCTCCAATGCCCAAGCCAGAGAAATAAGCAAAATAATTTTCAGGAGGCCCAAAGAAAATGCCTAAACCCACCGGGTTAAAAAGCATATAAGCAAGTACCACGTTCAAATACACAACTACCCGTTGCAAATAGTCATACCAACAGGTAAAATACACATGCGCATACCAAAAACAGGTAGTGTGTTTAGTAAAACACCTATACGCTTCAAAAAAACAAAAAGGGTAAGCAGTAAAATAGCCAGGGTATTGTAAAAAATTAACAGGTGTATGGTGCATATAGAGAGGTGCATGTACAAAACGGGCAGGCACCTTATAAAAACAAGCTTTGTATTTTAAGCTTGTAAGTTATACCGCAACCGGGCCCATAAGAGTATTACCGCTACCCGCATTTATCTCGCCGCTGGGCACCCTGCCAAAAGCTTTTTAGAAAGACATCCCTTTTCCTCCGGGTAGTACGAGAAAGCACTGGTGGTACACCAAAAGGAGGAGGTACTCCTTTTGGGCAGTGTTTCGAGTACGGTTTGCGTAGCAAAACCCCTAGGGAAAAGGCGTCCTTTTTCCGTTCCTTTTTAGACGAGTAAAAAGGAACAAAACCCAAAAAGAACACACACTACCCCATAACTCATAGTGATACTATACCATTACTACATAAATATATATCCCTTACAGAAAAACAAACCATCATTACTATATTTATAGAAACATGTAGATAACTACTATTAGTAAAATATAAATAACCGCAATGCTTATATTTGGGTGTTGGCATTAATTTGTCAAATCAATGAATGTAGATAATCTGCAGATTCTTTCAGACCATTTTTTCTTAAAATATCCAAAACCTCAAATTCATCTAAATCAGGATTTCTTCTGTTTAAGACTAATTTTCGAAACGCTTCAACTGCCTTCTCATGGTTTAAATCAATGATGTCGGTAATAAAATCATCAGCTGATTTTACGGACAATCCGAAAGTGGCTAAATACTCTCCTGGAAAATGTTTAAGATTATTGGTTACAATGACATTGGCGTTGGTCTTAATAGCGGCGGCCATAACATGCCTATCCTTTAAATCTGGAAGAGTTAAAGTTTCAATCAGAGGCTCATAGTTAGAGACAAGCGCATCGGGAAAGGCCAAATTAGCCATATTTGTTCGCTTCTTGATTTGCTCCTCATTTATTCCTTTTTCCTTCATCACTTTTTGCCATTCATCGAAAATGTGATTGCTCCATTTTGGTGTAAACAATTCGTAGTGAGCAAACCAAAACAACAAATCCCTAATCTCAATTGGATAAATAATATTCGAGTCTAAAACACATGTAAAACGAACACTATGAATCATACAGTCCTAATTCTTCATCAAATTTCATTATATCCATCAAAATCTGTTCTTGTTTGGCTTTCATCTCATTCTTATAATTAACAACATCCTCAAACCTAACCCTTCTGTGCTTACCCACTTTGGTAAATGGTATCTTACCCTCTTCTAGTAACTTAACCAAATGTGGGCGGGAACATCCCAAAAATTCAGCAGCTGACTGAGTAGTCATTTCTGTAGCCATTGGAACTAGAGAAATAGGCTTACCTTCACTAGTTGCTTTTAAAATTTTAGCTAAAAGTTTAAGGGCTTTGAGAGGTATTTTTATCTTTTCCTCAGTTTCTTCAATCTCAATTTCTGGATTTTTAGAAGTCAGTTGTTCCAATGTAGCAGCGAGAGCGTTATAAGATTCCATCGCTGTAATCTGCTCCTCTTTTGATGGCCTTTTTATGTGGTTGTAATGTTCCATATTTAATCTTAGTTGTTAAGGTTTGATACAAACTTAAACGAAATAAACGAAACGATGATGTAAGGATTAGTTAAATTATCGTGTGAAAATAAAACTAATGCCAACAATAGCTATAGCAAATAGGGTATAAAGTACTATATTTAAAGGCTTGGATGTGTTTGCCAAGTTCACCAAATCTTTTGTATTTGGCATTTAAAATGAAAAAGTAAATACAAAACAAAAAAAAGGCTTTGGCTACGAGTGCAGACGGAATCGAAAAGGTTTCCCTGTTGCCTTACTTGCCATAGCCAAGATGCTGTAAAACATTTGAGAATATGAAAATAGCATATAAAAAAAGACATCTGAATATGAACTTGATTTTTGGACTTATTTGGTTGGTTTGGTTCTTTGTTGGAGTATTTGGAAAAGAAGAACCCAATTGGACTGATTATGGTTGGATTTTTATTTCGCTAATGTATTTAGGCCTTTACTATTACCAAAAGAATTACAATTATTTAACCATTGAAAACGGAATTTTAAATGTAAATGGGCCATTTGGAAAAAAACTGAATCTAACCGAAATAAAACGGATAAAAAAATTTTCGGGAGACTATATCTTAAAAACAGACAAAAAACAATTGACTATCAATACACAAATAATTGACCCGAATTCACTCGCTGAATTAAATGCAGAATTGGAAAAACTGAATGTAGAACAAAATTAAAAAACGTTTTACCACAATGTAACCGCAATTTGCTTGCGCCAGTTCGCTACACTCGTGTCAGTTTCGTATGTACCTGCCTGCCGTCAGGTAGGCTTGCTAAGTTAAGTGTTAAACCATCTGCCTCGCGGCAATTCGGGCGCAACTATTTATAGCCCAGATAGCTAGCATACATTATGAAAAAAAGCCTATTCATATTACTATTTGTTTCTTCATCTGCAAATGGACAAGATTTCAAAGAATTATATACTCAAAAGCTGAAAAGTTCTTGGGAAGTTTATGAATCTGTATCCTTTACCAAAACAATTGACAAAAAAACAGATAGCCTTTATCGAGCTGTTAATGGAAAAGGATATAAAGAAACCTTAATCGACAATAAAAAAAAATCAGTAGCTGACAGAGCAAAAAAGCTCAAGGAAATAATTGAGTTTTTTAATATCAAATTAACTGAATTAGACTCATTGGCGATCATTGAGCAAAAGTCGTTGAACAATTCGCTCTCAATAGACTTCACAAAAAAAGGAGCTATTTTGACAAAAGACAGTATTTATGGATTTACCTATAACCCAGACATAGAAAATGGAAAAATCAAAAAAACTGATTATTTCAGAGATTCAGGAAGTCCGACAATGAATCAAGCAAAACAAATAATTGGGAATTTAATATTACAAGGAAAAACAAATTACCTTGACACCATTGCAAAAGTGGAATCAGATATGTTTGCTGGACCTTTAAAAGAATTAAGTCCAGAAACGGAAATAGAAGTAATTCTGTACAACAAAAGTGCAGAAAAAAAATTGAGATTGATTTATTTACACGAAACGTTTGTTCAAATTATGAATCAAAAAAAATAACATATACCAATAATGTAATCGCAATTTACTGCCCCCAGTTCGCTACACTCGTATCAGTTTCGTGTACCTGCCTGCCGTTAGGCAGGCTTGCTAAGTTAAGTGTTAAACCACCTGCCTCGCGGCAAGGCGGGCGCAACTATTCATAGTCCAGATCGTTGAGCTTGTAAAAGGGGGTGCCCTAAGCCTGCCGAAGGGCACCCTGCCAAAAGTTCTTTAGAAAGACATCCCTTTTCCTCAGGGCAGTGTTTCGAGTACGGTTTGCGTAGCAAAACCCCTAAGGAAAAGGCGTCCTTTTTCCGTTCCTTTTTAGACGAGTAAAAAGGAACAAAACCCAAAAAGAACACACACTACCCCATAACTCATAGTGATACTATACCATTACTACATAAATATATATCCCTTACAGAAAAACAAACCATCATTACTATATTTATAGAAACATGTAGATAACTGCCATTAGTAAAATATAAATAACCGCAATGCTTATATTTGGGTGTTGGTCTCAATACAAAATTGAAATGGAAAGAAATATAGCAATTATTGGAATTGGGCCGCGTGGTGGTTTTGCGTTTGAGAAGCTAGTTGAGAAATTGAACTGCGAGAAAGGATTTAAGAACATACATATAGCCTTGTTTGAACAAACACAAAATTACGGCAATGGTCAAGTATATAATTTAAAACAAAATTCTTCAAACTGGATAAATATTACTGAAAGAATTACGGATTTGCCCAAAAGAAAAGCATTTAGATTAGATTCTCTTTCTATCAATGAATTTCCTTCATACAAGCAATGGGCTTTTAAAGACAAAGATTTTGATGAGACCAATCCCGATACTTATCCACCTCGTTCTAAAATGGGTAAATATCTATCACAACGCTTCAATTCTCTTGTGCAACCTTTAATAAATGAAGGTTTAGCCACTATAATCAATGAAAAAGTTGAGTATTTAGAATGGCTACCCAGTGGCAAACTTTTATTAAAAACATCTGAAAATGAATACAAAGGTTTTGATGAAGCTTTGCTCACTATAGGTCATCAACCAACCAGCGATGATAAACAAATAAAACAGTGGGAACAATATGTTTCAAAGAATACACACGTCCATCTATTCAAAGAAGCATATCCCATAAAAAAATATTTACACCATAAAGCATTAACAATTAATAGCACTATAGCCATAAGAGGTTTTGGTTTAGCTATGATTGATATTACAAGGGCAATAGCCTTGAATTTTGGTAATTTTATCTATACTGATATCGAAACCAGGGGGTGTAAATTTGATTCGACCCAATTGACACAAAATTTAATTGTACCGTTTTCATTAGATGGTTTGCCTCCTGTTCCAA
The DNA here is from genome assembly GCF_037646345.1 of Ascidiimonas aurantiaca. Taxonomy (NCBI): domain Bacteria; kingdom Pseudomonadati; phylum Bacteroidota; class Flavobacteriia; order Flavobacteriales; family Flavobacteriaceae; genus Ascidiimonas; species Ascidiimonas aurantiaca. Next base: position 244,429 of record NZ_JBBEWR010000004.1, read on the forward strand.
AACCGCTCAATGCAAATATTGACAAATTATTTAAACCTACTCAACAGTCGTTATCTGATTTTGAAGAAAAAATTGCAAATCATCAAACACAGCAGTCTGCAAATTCTCCTGATTTTCTTCTCAATGCATTTGCTCCTATAGCTAAGGAAATATTCAATAATTTACCTTTCAAAAATTTAGAAGGCGTAACTGAAAACATCGAAGAAGTAATAAAACTTTGGTTGAAAGCCCCGTCTTATACCCATTCATTGATTACAGCAAACAATCAATCACCATTGAGTACTATGGAAGAGTTTGTAGGAATGGCCACTGGAAAAACACCTATTAGCTTGGATTACTGCGTTGGTCAGGTTTGGCGATATTGCCAACCAACTATATATTCTGCCTTATCTCATAACAAATGTGATGAAAAAGTATTTGGAGAAATAATACAAATAGATGAATCCACGAAAAGGTATTCTTTTGGTCCACCAGTTGAAAGTATACAACAAATGATAGCTCTCATTAAAGTAGGGTTTTTAAATATTGATTTTGCAAATAATCCATCCATCAGCCTAACTAAAAAAGGCTGGGAACTATCATCAAACAAAAAACAAATAACTGCAAGCATTATGATTGATTCTATGATAGATAGTCCCAAGGTAAAGGCGGTGACAGCACCGTTAGTTAGTAAATTACTTGCAGATAACATTATGGAACCTGTGCATAGTGAGTTTGGTATTGTTACCGATGAATACGGATATTTGGTATCAGAAAATATAGATAATAAAATACCGATTGCTTTATTAGGTAGGTTAGCAAAAGGAACAGTTATAGGTGTAGATGCAATTTTAGAATGTTTTGGGAAGAGACCAGAAATGTGGGCTGAAAAAGCATCGAAAAATCATTTAAACTGGCTAAAGAAAAATTACGATTAATATAGAGAAACTATTTGAATTTAACAGTGAAGATATTTGGAGACTTCTGGCATCGGCAATCTTCATATACGTTTTAAATATCGACTACATACGTTTGTTACGTAAACGTTCAACATCTAAATTGAATAATTTTGACTGGATTGTTACCGTGTCAATAGGTTCAATCACAGCTTCTGCAATTATTCTCGAAGACGTTTCTATTTTGGAAGGTGGTATAGGCATTTTAGCCATGTTGAAGCCTTACCCTTTTTAGGACAATGCTAAATTCATAAAAATATCTTTATCGTTGACCGTTT